>NZ_SUTM01000004.1:96850-157741 GCF_015062935.1 Methanobrevibacter sp.
TTGAAACTGTTGTTCCTTTAGATGAAAACGGTACTGCTGTTATTCCAATTGAAGATGTTGCAGCTGGAGATCACAGTGTTGTCGTTGTCTATGATGGTGATGATACTCACGCAGGATTCCATAAAGTAGCAACTTTCGCTGCTCCTGCAGTATCCAGTGAATTTGCTAATATCACTGTTGACGGATCAGGTTATATTGACGCTGTTTTAGTGGATAATATGGGCAATCCTATTGAAAACGCTACAATTGTCTACAAAATCAATGGTGTTGAAGCAAGCATTACAACTGATGAAGATGGTCACTTCATGCTGAACAATACCAACAATGCTATTGTTGAGCTCAGCTATGCAGGTACTGATTCTATCGAACCAGTTAATATAACTATTGACCTGCAGAATATTGCTTCTATCAAAACTGGTACTGTCCTTAACAGTAGTGACTTCTCACAATATGCTTGTGATTTCTACGAAGGAGAACGTGGTAGTAACTTTACCTTCCAACTCTTGGATATGGTAGGCAATCCTCTTGCAAACAAAACTATTTACATTGGTTATAATGGTGTAACATTAAACAGAACAACTGATGAAAACGGTTATGCAAGTGTGCAAATTAACCTTAAAAACGCAGGTTTATACACCTTTGTAGTCGTATTCCTCGGTGATGAAGACTACAACGCAACTATGGCTGTACATAAAATAACCATTGAAAAGAAAACTACTTCAATATCTGCAAGTGCAAAAACATTTAAGGCTACTGCAAAAACCAAAAAATACACAGTAACTTTAAAAACCATCAAAGGATCATCCATTGATGGAAAAACATACCTTAAAGCAGGTAAAAAAGTAACTTTAAAAGTAAATGGTAAAACATACACAGCAAAAACCAACGCTAAAGGTCAAGCAACATTCAGCCTGAAAATAACCAAAAAAGGTAAATTTACAGCTAAAGTTTCATTCGCTGGTGATGTAACATACGAAGCTACAAGCAAATCTGTAAAATTAACAATCAAATAGAAGTGATTTAATTCACTTCTAACTTTTTCTTTTTTAATTTGATATTTTTTTAAGATAACTTTATAAACTATTTTTAACAAACACTTCAATACCTTAGAACAATTTTTTAATTGTCGGGGTTATGATTTAATCTCGGGAGGTGAAAGGTATAGGAGATAACTTGAAATTAATTATAGGATTAATAATTCTATGTGTCGTTTTATCTTTTTCATCAGTTTCAGCAACTGTAATCGACGATAATGTCACAGCAAATCAGACAGAGGATATTGTTGGGATAAATGAAGTTGATGAAGTGCCTGATGAACCTGATTTGGTATTCAATGACACCATTTACATTGATTCGGAAAATTTTTATGATTATTTCGAAGATGGCGTTTTGAAATCCAAGTGCAACGATAAAACACTGATATTCACACAAAATTTCGAGAACTTAGGTAAACTGACTATTGATGCGAACAATGTAACAATCAAAGGCAATGACTTTTATTTGAAAAACACAGTATTTGAAATAATCTCAGATCGTGTAACACTGTCAAATGTCAATCTTGAGCTGGACAGCGAATTTGCAGACAATGACGGTGCGGGGATAGAAGTCGTATCCGATTATGTAAATCTCATAAATGTGAACATAAATTATGTTGTTCCGACCAATGTTGAAGCATATGGAATATATGCAATGGGCTATGAAAACAGGCCTCTTAAAAATCTGAGGATTATTAACTCATATATTAATTTCGAAGGACATAACAATGATTTAAACGTCTATAATTGTGCACTAAAATTATCCGATTGCAAAGATGCCATAATAGAGAACAATACTATTGAATCAGCTTTGCCTCTTAAGGATATTATATTTGGTGCAGATGGTGCTGAACTTGCTTCTGATTTGGTTTTAACCGTCGGAATTGGTGGTTGTGACAATATTTCCTTTGTTGGAAACAGTCTTATTTCAGAAGTAAACAAAAGAACGGATTGTCGATACCCTTCACTTGACTGTATGTTAGTAACTAAATCGGACAACTGTCTGATTTACAATAATTCAATATACATGACGGATTTCCTAACATATCTGGGAACTGACAATTATATCTACGGATTGGACATTTACAATCTAAACAATTTGACTGCTTCAAAAAACAAGATTACAATTATTACAACTGGCGGAAAACTGGCAGCAGGTACTGCATATCCGATGCAGTTGACAGGTCCTCTTTCCAATGTCAATATCACTGAAAATGATTTGTATTCATTTTCAAACGGTCCTAACATAGGAATTTATTCACAGAATTTCTATGGTACAACAAAGATTTCCATAACTAACAATAAGATTAACGTTACTGGACTTGCGGGAACTCATGAATGGGCATTGGTTGCAGGTATCGAATCACAGGACTCCAATTCGAATATCGTTAACAATTCAATTGAGGTTCACAGTGTAAGTGATGTTTCAATAGATGACAATATCTATGGTGTTAGTTATCGTCAGTCAACATCAGGTGATCATCAGTACAATATTCAAAACAATACAGTGTTCAGTGACGGATTCTATTCAGTTTCAATATTGAGTTCAAAGGATTCAGTCATTGGAGACAATTTACTGATTTCATATAATCCTGATGCTAAAAACGGCAATAACGGATATAAATATTGGGATATGAACTCACATGAAAATCTTGAGTTCTATAACAATCGTGTAATAACAGCATTCGACTATTTTGCTCAGCAGAACAATAACATTGACAATGGGGATGATGTTGATTACACAAGTCCGACCAATACTAAAGGAATTTCCAATAAAATCGATGGAAGCAACATCCAGGCAGAAAAAACTAACAAGTTCAACTACAATCCGCTGATTCCTGGATCTTCAGATACCGTAAACGGTAAACCTGAAGACGGCAACCAGCAGAATTCCCAGACTGGTGATGATTCAAACCAGCAATCAGGCGGCTCTGATAATAAAGGTACAGGAAGCGGAAACTCTTCAAATGGTGCAATGTCTTTAAGGGAAGCTTTGATGAATTTCATGAATTCAAACACTGATGGAGGAAACACCAATACAACTTCATACAACGGACAGAATGCAAATACAGTTTCAAACAACACTGATTCCAATCCGTCCGATGCAGGTGAGGATTCTTCTCAAAGTGAATCCAAGACAACCCAAAGTTTCGAGCCTTCAGCCGCCGGTGAATCTTCAGGCGTCAGCAAGAAGGTATATGAAATCGAAGAGAAAAATGAAATCGACAGGTTTATTCCAGGTGTGTTCTTTGTCATACCTGTTCTAATATTGCTGTTCATTGGAACTAGACGTAGAAAATCACAATTTGATTAAATTTTAGTTGTTTTAACAACTTTTTTCTTTTTTTTATATGAATTTTTTTAGATACTTTTAAATATTTTCTTTTTCAAACCTTAAAACATAATAGACAATTGATATGTTGTCAAGTTAAAATTAATTTAAGAGAGGTATCTAATTTGAAAATAAATAAAGCAATGTTAATTGTTTTCACGGTATTTGTTTTCCTGTCAATATCCTGCGTGAATGCGGCAGACATTGATGCGGATTCAAACAGTACTGATAAAAATGTTTTAACAAGTGATTTAAATACAATTAATGTTGACAATACTTCAGCAAGCACTATCAATGAAGCGTTGTCAATAGCAAAGGACAATGGCACAATTATATTGTCAGATGGTGTCTATAAGAGTGACGGCAACACAAAAATCACAATCACCAAGTCTGTTAATATAATCGGGTCTGACAATACAGTCCTTGACGGTTTAAACAAAAACTACATTTTTACAGTATCAGACAATATTACTGTAACATTCAAGAATTTGAAGTTCATCAATGCTTACAAGTCCCCTGAATCCTATGGGGCAACATATTCCAATACTGTATACGGCGCAGCACTGGATATAAAAAATGCAACAGTAACAATAGAAGACTGTACATTTGAAAACAGCAAACTGTTCTACGGTACAGTTGATAAATATATCTATGGTGGTGCAATAAGCAATTTCGGAGATTTGACAGTAATCAATTCAAATTTCATAAACAACACTGCACTGTCCACTTCAGGACTTTTCTCATACGGTGGAGCAATCTACAATAAGGGAAAGGCAAAAGTAATGAACTCATCATTTGAAAAATCCCAAAGCGTTGATTTCGGTTACGGTGCTGCAATAGCCAATGACGGAGAGATGATTTTTGAAAACGGCAGAATCACAGATTCAAGAGCCCTTCATGAATGTAAAGGCTCAGCAATATTCAACAATGGAAAAATGATTCTAACAGGTTCAGTCATTGAAAATAACTACATTGAAAGAGCAAACTTCAACGGAATCTATGGGGCAGTATACAATTCAGGTGAACTTACAGCTTACGGAAACATATTCAGAAACAACACAGGTTTTTATGAAGCTCCAATGGCTTCATATAAAGGGTCTCCAAACATTTACAGCGTAGGCATACTGAACCTGACATATAACGCATTCATGGACAACAACTACTTCGAGGGAATTTTCCGTGACGTTTACATCAACGCAGGAGACATCATCTCTTTGGACAATAACTGGTGGAATACCAATGAAAACCCGTACACAGATTCATCAAGGATAAATGTTGACGATTTAAACTCATGGATCATATTCAAGCTGACTCCTGACTATTCAAAACTCAACATATCCGAATCAGTAACACTAAAAGCGTTCTGGACAAACAACATAGATAACCTTCCTCAAATTAATTTATTCCCAATTTTCAACGCTACTTTCAAAACAGTTGTCAACAGCAATCAATACACTTCAACAAAGGAACTTGTCAATGGAGAATGCAATTTCGAATTCACATACACCCAAAATAAAGGATCATACAATGTAACTGCAGATGTAAACGGATTTGGCCAAACTGCCATTGTTGATGTCGGAAAAGCCAACACTTTCGTAAAGTTCACTGCATCAGATAACATAACATTTAATGAGAATCTCACAGTGGATGTTGAGGTAACCTCTGCAGGTTCAAAAGTTCCGACAGGTGTTGTCTTATTGAAGATAAACGGTGAAGTCTACACAGTTAATTTGACAAACGGCAGAGGCAGCACTGTCATTTCCAATTTAAATCCAAAGGATTATGTGATGGAAATAATCTACGACGGTGACGAGGACAGCTTCAAGGCATTCAACGAAACTACAATTCATATTAAAAAGCAGTCAGTGGACCTGACATTGACAATTCCGGAAATTAAAGTGGGTCAGAAAGGAACATTAATAACCACTTTGCTTCCTTCAGGAGTTCAGGGCCAGGCAATCGTTTATGTTGATGGGTCAAGAAAGAAAATAGCTTACCTCTACAACGGCAACACTACAATTGCATTAAACAACTTTGCAGAAGGGGAATACAACATCACCCTGGAATTTGTTGAAACTCCATTTTATTATCCGGCAACAGTCAGCGGCATCCTGAACGTAACACGTTACCCGACTCAAATCAACATTACCTCTCATGACATTAATGTCGGGGAAAATGCTACAATAACTATTTCAGTTTCACCTGAATCCCTCAGGGGAGAAGCAACATTGATTATCAACGGCGTAAGCAATGAGATATTCATTGACGATACAGTTACAAACATAACTCTCGAAGGTTTCTCAGCAGGCCAGTATAACGTCACACTCGTATTTGAAGGTGATTTGAGATATTATCCTGTTAATGTTTCCACTTCATTCAATGTCTTGAGAACTCCTACAGAGTTGACAGTCACCATTGACGAGGATGAGAAAAATCTAAACGGTACAGTCACAGTCAAGACAAATCATGCCAATTCCACAGGCGTTGTGGGAGTCTACATTAACTATGAAGTATACCGGATGAACCTCACCAACGGCGAAGCACAGTTCAACGTCAAATTTGACAAAGGAACCAATTATATCTTCGTATTCTATGAAGGGGATGAGTATTATGAGGAAGCTACATGGAACACAACAATAGGTGTTGACGATGAGTTTGCATTCATAGGACAAAATTCAACAGGATTCGCCTACAATGACTTCAATTACTCAGTCAGGCTGATTGAAGTTACAGGAATTCCAATGCCTAACAGAATCGTCTCAGTCAGTTTCGAGGGCAAAATCTATAATATAACAACTGACAACAACGGATATGCATATCTTAACATAAACATTGCTTCAGGAAAATATGACATTTTAGCTACTTACAGAAACTCCACAATAACCAATCATATTGTGGTAAGTGACGTTAAATTTAATCTGACTGCATCAGATATCACTTATGGTGAAACTGAAACATTAAAAGCAATTTTTGATAGTAAAATCACAGGAAATGTCAATTTCATCATAGATAATAAATTAAATGTTGTTTACAAAATCGTAAACGGCAGTGCTGTTTACAACATTTCAGGACTTGATGTTGGAAAATACACATTAAGGGCAGTCTATTCCAATGGAAAGATAAACCTGACCGAAACTACCCAGTTCAATATAGTTAAAGCGGATGTTGAATTGAAATTGGATATTCCAAGCTCAACACCTGAATTTGATCAAATCATTAACATTAACGGCCTTAAAAATGCAACAGGTACTGTGATAATTACAGTTAACGCAAATACATACGAAAGGACCATCAGTAACGGGCAAGTCACATTAAACATGTCAAAACTTGATGAGGGAAATTACACAATATCTGTCAGATATGGAGGAGACGGAAACTATAATCCTTCACAAGTCGAATCATACTTCTATGTCAAGAAATTTGCAAGTGCAATCGATTTGACAATCAACAGTGCAGCATATGCTGAAGATTTGACCGCTAACGTAAATCTGAATATGAATGCAACAGGAATTGTCAGATTCACTGTTGGAGATATCGTAAAGGATGTTGAAATCAAAAACGGTAATGCAGTGTGGAAATTCACAGGCATTGACGTCGGCACATACAACATCACTGCCGAATATCTTGGAAACGAATATTACGTTTCATCATCAAACACAACTTCATTTACCGTAAGCAAGGCAAATTCTAAAGTTGAGCTCTACGTTAAGGATGTTGCTTTGGATGAAAACATCAGAATCTATGCCAACTTAAGTCCGAATGCCACAGGTAAATTGTCATTCAGCATGATAGGATACTTCTCACCAAGAGACAAGCCAATCACAGATTCCACTTCAAACTGGTATATTGCACCATTGAATACAGGTGAATACACAGTCATTGCAAGATATGCGGGTGATAAGAACTACTATGCATCAAATACAACATATCTTTTGAATGTTTCTCAGCAGAAATCTGTCCTGACAGTAGATTTGAATGATGTAAGAGTCACAGAAAGGGTAGTCTGCAGAGTTACCCTGAATACAAAATACGGTGACCCTTTAACCTCAACAGTGACACTGAAAATAGGTGCAAACACATATGGCATTGATGTCAATGACGGAAAAGGATTACTTGTTATTGGAAGAATGGCGGCCGGAAATTACTCTTACTCTGTCCAGTATGCAGGTGATGAAAACTTCACCCCGGCAGGCATCAGCGGCAGCTTCAAGGTTGTTGATGACTTGCTTGATGCAACATTGACTGTAAGTAACCTTACAAAATACTATGGCGGCAAGGACAAATTGCAAGTAACCTTAAAGGATTCAAATGGAAATGCATTTGCCAATCAGAACATCATAGTTAAACTGGCATCCAAGGAATATAAGGCCGTAACAGATAAAAATGGAAAAGCTTATATTGATGTTGATGTTGTCTCAGGAAACTATACTGCACTTGTCACATTCCCTGAAACCGAAAGGTATCATGGAGCTTCAGCAAATGCCACAGTAACAGTCATGTCAACAGTTGATGGAATTGATGTTGTTAAAATGTACGGCTCCGGAACCCAGTACTTTGCAATATATACTGATTCAAACGGTAAGGCATTGTCAAATACAAAGGTTACATTCACATTATCCGGAAAATCATACACTATTACTACACTTCCAAACGGAATTGCTAGAGTCAACATTAACATTAAAGCCGGAACATACACAATTACATCCAAAAATCCTGCTACAGGTGAAACCCTGAAAAATAAGCTTACTATTTACTATAAGATTATGAATAATAAGGAGGTTTCCAACTACTACGGTGCAAAAACAAATTATAAGGTTCGCATTTACGGAAACGATGCAAAGCCTGTAGGTGCAGGAAAGGTAGTGACATTCAAGGTAAACGGCAAAACCTACAAAATCAAGACAAACAAGAACGGCTATGCCACACTGGCTGTTAAATTGCCTGCAAAGAAATACACTGTAACTGCAAGCTATAATGGATTTAAGGTTTCAAACAAGATAACTGTCAAAAAGGTCTTGTCCGCCAAAAACATTTCAAAGAAAAAGACCAAGACAACCAAGTTCAAGGCCAAACTGGTCAACAGCGCAGGCAAGGTTCTTAAAGGCAAAAAGATTACCTTCAAAATTGACGGTAAGAAATACACTGCCAAAACAAACAAAAATGGAATAGCTACCGTTACTATCAAAATGACTTTAAAAGTCGGTAAGCATAAGATACAGTCCATTTACGGCAAGACAAAGATAACCAATACAATAACAATCAAAAAATAGAAGTTTTCATAAAAAACTTCTCTTCTTTTATTTTTTCATATACATTGCATTATTCCATTTGTCTTTTTTTTAATTTCACTTTAATTTTATCAACAATCCATTTAATTATTAAGCTAGTTTTTGGAGTAACTATTAATTTCATTGACTGTATTTTTAATTAAAATGTATCGAAAATAATTTGAGTTTTCAGCAATAACTTTTATTAGGGTAGGAGTTTAATTATTATTATGATTTTTAAAATTATTGCCAAAGGCCATAAGAATGTAACCTCAAGGCATAAGTCAACATTCGAGATAACAAAAGATCCTGAACTGACTCTCAGCGGTGACTGCATTGTTGGGGTTGATATGGACAGGACCATGCTGGACTTTCCGGATGAATTCAAGGAAATGATTGCAGATTCAAGCACTAAAATCACAGTGGATTTAAAAACTGAAAACGGCCATGATGAAATTACAGGATTCGGTCATGAGGATTTGACACTGACACATCCAACGGATATTGTAATCAGAAAAAGCGATTTCACATGTTCCAGAACATTGATGATAAAGGCGGATAAGGCTGCAAGGGACTTGGATGAAAAACTGATTGATGATTTAAAAAATGAAAAAATCATGGAAGTTACTATAAAAACATCTAAAAACAGTTAACTATATATAGTTTGAAAAATATATTTTTTTATAACTACTTTTGTTTTATGCGGGGGTGGTCGAGCGGTCAAAGGCGCTAGGTTGAGGGCCTAGTGGGTCAGTCCCTTCGCGGGTTCAAGTCCCGTCCCCCGCACTATCTGATTACTTTTTTTGAAAACTTTATTTTGTATAAAAATCAAATATTTTTTACGAAGGAGGAAATTTATTTGATAAAAAAAATATTTTTTATTTTATCTTTAGCATTAATTGCCGTATCACTGACTTGTGTAAGTGCAAGTGATGTGGACAGTAATGTTACAGCGGATCTTCAAGATCTGGCTTTTGAAATCAACTTAACTGATGTTGGTGAAACACTTAATCTAGAGCATGATTATAAAAGCACTAATTCCTCAAATCAAATAATAATCTCAAAACCAATAACAATTGATGGAAATCATCATACAATCGATGCTCCTGATGTAAACAGGGTATTTTTGATAAATGCCGATAATGTTTGCATTAAAAATTTAAATTTCATCAATTCAAGAACAACCGGCCTTGCTGGAGGAGTCATCTCCTGGTGGGGTAACAACGGTACACTGTCAAACTGTAATTTCGAAAACAATTCCGCTTCATCAGGTGGTGGTGCGGTTTTATGGAACGGAAATGACGGATGCATAGAAAGCTGCAATTTCATAAATAACAATGTTTCATATGGTCCTGCAGTCAGCTTAACCAGCGGAGAAAGCTTTGACCCTTATCAAATTCACATTCAGGTTGTAAACAGTGAAGGCGGAGCCCTTTACTTGAATGGATATAATCTCATTGTCAATAACTGCAATTTCTCAAACAATGCTGCACTATTGAGTGGGGGTGCAATCTGTGTTAACTGGAATGGCAATGCCACAATTTCAAACTCCCGCTTCAAAAGCAATTCTGTTTCAGAATACAGCGGTGCAATACATGTGGATGGGGACAATTCAACTATAATAGGTTGTGATTTTGAAAATAATCATCAAAAGGATTTGTTTTTAAATGCAAATGCTGCTATCATCAATTCCACTTTTGATTATCCTCAGTCCATTGAAGACTGGCATAACGCAACTTACGTTAACGTTACATTCAGGTATGGCAATCCCTTTGACGAGTTATGTGAAAGAATAGCCAACACCCCTGAAAGTGGAATTCTGGTTTTAGATAAGGATTATACCTACACCGGCGAACCGGCTAAGGGAATTCTAATCAACAAAACCATTACAATAGACGGTAACGGCCACACATTGAACGGAAATCACACATCAAGAATGTTCAATATAAGCGCCGACAATGTGGTTATCAAAAACATTAACTTCATCAACGGTAATGCATATGGATTATACTTCTCTAACAATGCTGGTGGAGGTGCAATTTACTGGAACGGAGCAAACGGATACATTGAAAACTGCAACTTCACAAACAACACTGGAAGAGGACTTGAATATGATCCGTTTGACAAGGAAGAAACTTTTGTTGATGAAAACGGAACCATCTGGCATACTGTAAGAGTCAGACCAATGGGTGCAAAAATCAATGAAGGCGGAGCTATTGTATGGAACGGTACAAACGGAACAGTTGTCAAATGCATTTTCAAAACCAACAGTGTAGGATATCCAAACTATGGCGGAGCAATCTGCTGGAGAGGAGAATCAGGTAAAGTCTTGGAAAGCGAATTCTACAACAATGATGCATGGGGCGGAGCTGCAATCTGCTGGATAGGAGACAAAGGTACAGTAACATATTCCAAATTTGTCAATTCCGGAAACATTTTCGGAAGGGACGTAATGTGGTTCGGTGAAGATGGTGCTATCAACTACTGCTGTTTACTTACAGAAGAGGGTGGAAATCCTTTCTATTTCCCTGATAATATAAATGCTGACAATAATATATTGATGGATAAAAAATATGCATCATATGTCGATAAGCTAGAAAACCTAAGCAACTGGGCTGTTTTATGGACATATCATCCTAGCAAGAATTTTGCTGTGAAAGGTGATTTGATAACTCTTGAATGTTTTTTTGTCGTATTTGAAATAGAAGGAAATTCCACTGCTATAACATTTTCAGCTAATGTTACCAAAACAGCTGAAAATAACGGTATCGTTCAGCATAAAATTGTCAACGGCAAACCTGTTATTGAAATTCTCCCAACACCTTTGATTGTTTCAAATGACATGTCAAAGTTTTACAAGCAATCCAAAGACTTTAAGGTACGTGTTTATGAGAATGACGGCAGTTTGGTTGTCAATAAAAAGGTTAAATTTACTATTGGTAAAAAGACATATTACAGAACAACCAACAGCAAAGGTTATGCGATTTTAAAAATCTCAAACAAGCCTGGAAAATATACTGTTACTGCAAATTATGGCAAGATAACGGTCAAAAACAAAATCACTATTAAAACAACTTTAATTACTAAAAATGTCAGTAAAAAAGTTAAAAAGACTGGAAAATTCACCGTAAAGACTTTAAACTCCAATGGTAAAGCTGTTAAAAATAAGATTGTAAAAATCAAATTCAAAGGCAAGACCTATAAAATAAAATCTAATAAGAAAGGAATTGCCACTTTTAAATTGCCAAAGAATTTGAAAGTTGGAAAATATACTATAAAAACCACTTACTTTGGTTTGACAAACACTAACAAGATTATGGTTAAAAAATAACCATATTCATTTACTTTTTTTTTAAGTTATATTATGCACATATGAAATGACTGATAATGGTATCTTTTTTTAAATCTATTTTTCATAACTTATTTAATGTATTAAATAAAAAGTTTATATTAAATAAAAATTATTTGGTGATAAATTATGAAGGCTGTAATTCCAGCAGCAGGTTTTGGAACTAGATTTTTGCCTGCTACTAAAGCGCAACCAAAAGAAATGTTGCCTGTTTATGATAAACCTACCATTCAATATGTAATTGAAGAAGCGGTGGCTTCTGGAATTGATGATATATTAATCGTTACAGGTAGGAATAAAAGGTCTATTGAAGATCACTTTGACAAATCATTTGAACTTGAACAGACATTGCAAAGTGCGGGTAAGGATGACCGCTTAAGGCAAGTTCGTGCAATCACTGATTTGGCTGACATCTGCTATGTAAGACAAAAAGAACAGAAAGGTCTCGGAGATGCAATCTATTGTGCTAAAAAGCATATAGGTGGAGAACCGTTTGCAGTTCTTTTAGGAGATTCAATTACCAAAGGCCCGACCCCTTGTACCAAACAGCTGATTGACGTTTATGAAAAGTATGATGCATCAGCAATCTCCCTTGAAGAGGTTCCTAAAGAAAAAGTGGAAAGATACGGTATAATTAAGGGAACTGAAGTTGAACCTGATGTTTACAATATTGAAAAGCTAGTTGAAAAGCCTCTGGCTCATCAGGCTCCATCAAATCTGGCCATTATGGGAAGATATGTATTGGCTCCTGAGATTTTTGATAAGATTGATGAAACCGAACCAGGTGTTGGCGGTGAAATTCAGCTAACCGATGCCCTTCAGAAATTGGATTCAATTTACGGTGTGACATTTGAAGGAAAAACCTATGATATCGGTAACCGTTTCGAATGGCTTAAAACATCTATTGAATTTGCAATGGATGACGATGACTCCAAAGATGAGTTAATGGCTTATATGAAAGAGATTATACATGAAAATGAATAGTTATTTCTTTTGAAATAACTTTAAAACTTTTTTTTGATTATTATGCAGAATCGATTGATTGAAAAGACCGGTGATGAGATATCTCCACTGGGTTTCGGTGCCATGAGGCTTCCGTTGAAAAACGGTAAGATTGATCGTGAGCTTGCAAGAGAACAGATTTATCATGCAATAGATAACGGAATTAATTTTATAGATACGGCTTATCTTTATGGTGACAGCGAAACATTTCTCGGTGAGGTTCTGCAAGGCGAGTACAAAAACAAGGTAAAATTATGCACCAAACTTCCGGCCATCAACATTAGAAAATATGAGGATATGGAAAAAATCCTTGATGAGCAGTTAAACCGCCTTCAAAGAGATTCAATTGATTATTACATGATTCATGCCGTTGATTTGAAAGCTATGAATCGTCTGCTTAAAAAAGATTTGCTTAAATTCATAAACAAGGCTAAACGGGATGGCAAGATAAATCATGTAGGCTTTTCATACCATGGTCCCAAAGAGGAGTTTGAAATAATTCTCGACGGCTATGACTGGGATGTCGTAATGGTTCAGTACAACTATTTTGACGAGAATGTCCAGGCAGGAATGGAAGGAATAGAATATGCGGCTTCTAAAGGGATGGGAGTGTTTGTAATGGAGCCTTTAAAGGGAGGTATCCTTGCAGGAAAAATGCCTGATGAGGCTGAAGAGATATTCAGAAAAGCCAATCCTAATAAAAGCAATGCAGAATGGGCGCTGGAATGGGTTTTGAATAATAGAAATGTAACATGCGTTTTATCCGGAATGAATTCAATCGACCAGATTGATGAAAATATCAGAATTGCTAATAACATAACTCCGCTGTCATTGAGCTTTGAAGATATGGAAACAATTGAGCTTGTCAAAAGGGTTTTGAGAAATTCCCTTAAAATCAACTGTTCCACATGCGGATACTGCATGCCATGTCCGCAGGGGGTAAATATTCCGGAATGCATGAAGATATACAATGAAAAATATCTCTTCGGGCATAAGGGATTTTTCAATGAATCATTTATGGATTATTACCAGTATGTCGGAGGCATCATGGGCAGTGAAGGCAGTGCCGGAAAATGCAACGGTTGCGGAAAGTGCTTACGCAAATGCCCTCAAAAGCTGGATATCATCTCAGAGCTCAAAAAGGTTAAAAAGGAATTTGAATTTCCAGGACTTAAATTTGTCATGTTTTTTGTCAGGCATATCGGATTTCCGGTTTACAGACATGTTGTTAAACTGCTGAACCGTTAGTTTTTTCTTATTTTGTCAGTTATATTCTCCCACTGTTGAGATTCAACAACATCATAGGTTTCTCTCCAGAATTTTTGTCTGACAATATTAGTTACTTCAATGAAATTTCGGTGATTTCTCTGTTTTAGAAAATGGTCATAGTAGTCATATGGCATTATAATCACTTTATTTTATAATTTAATATATTATAATGTGTATTATTCTATTTAAAGCTTGTTGAAGCCACTTCGTAAAATTGTTCCCGTTTAACCATCTTATTTAAACTTTTCTGTTATCTATAAAATTATATACTTCAAAAATAGAAATATTACCAAGGTGAAAAAATGAAACTAGAAGAATTATTGGCACCATGTCCAAAATGCGGTTCAAAGGACAAAGTAGCTAAAAGAAAATTACTGGACAATCACAGAGCTCATGCAGAAATGGATGCAGTAAAATGTGAAAATTGCGGCTACATTTTCTTTGTAAACGACAACATGGACGAAAATGAGAAAAAGAAACTCTTAAATGAATTAAACAAAGTTTACGGTTAAAATGACATTTCATGTAATGATTATTCCAACATTAAACTGTCCATCAAATTGCAAATACTGTTGGGGATCTGAAAACAAAAAGGAAATGATGGATTTGGAAATCATAGACCAGATAATCGCATGGTTAGAAGATTTCAGAGACGATAAGGTCCATTTCACTTTCCACGGCGGTGAACCTCTTCTTGCAGGTTATGATTTTTATAAGCAGGCTTTAGAAAAACTGTCCAAACTGCCCAATCTTGAAGGATTCTCACTTCAAAGCAATATCTGGCTTTTAACTGATGAGCTGATAGACCTATTCCTTGAGTATAATGTGGTTGTAAGCACAAGTATTGACGGGCCAAAGGAAATCAATGATTATCAGAGAGGAGAAGGTTACTTTGACAAGACTATGGAAAAATTCAGACTGGCCAAAAGCAAAGGTCTGATTATTAACTTTGTTTTGACAGTAACCGACTATTCAAAGGATTTCTCAGATGAATTATATGATTTCTTTAAAAATGAAAAGATGAATCTTAAAATTCACGCAGCATTGCCGTCACTTAGGGGAGACAATGCCGACCCGTGGGCACTTGACCAGGAAGAACATGGAAAATTGCTCATAGACTGGCTTGACAAATATCTCTATGATTTGGATAAATTTACAGTGATGGATTTGGACCACATCTGTAAAAGTTCACTGAGAAGGAGAGGAACTTTATGCACATTCGCAGACTGCATCGGAACCACATTGGCAGTGGGATCTGACGGTTCCATATATCCATGCTACCGTTTTGTAGGAATGCCGGAGTACGTTTTGGGCAATGTGGCTGACAATCCGAGTTTTGATGATTTGAAAACATCTGATGCATGGTCAAAACTTATGGAATTCAGGGACTATGTTGGAGAAAACTGTAAGAAGTGCAGATATGTTAAATACTGTGAAGGAGGATGTCCTTACAATGCAATTGTAGCATATCAGACACCTCAGGCAGTGGATCCTCAGTGCACTGCATATAAAATGATTTTTGGAGAAGTATCAAAAAGGATGAATAAGGAATTTGCAAAATCCGCATTCGGAATGGGCGGACCGACTCCTAGAAAAGAGGGTGAGCCGTTCAGCATAATGGATCTTGCAATGAAACCTTGATTTTGAGTTGATAATATGATTTGTGATGACTGTGAACATCTGGAGTTAAGAAACAAGTATAAGATTGTATGTAAAGTTCATGACCATCTTCTTTTGGATGTTAAGGAATGCATGAACTATAAAAAAGCTGAAGATGAATAGATTTTTTTCTATTCAACCACTATTTTTTTTTATTAATTTTTCTTTGAAGCAATATTTCTCTAATTTTTTTCAGTAATACCGAGTATTTAAATGAATTCAAAAAAAGTAATAATATTTATATATTATAGTTTATATATTATGAAACAGTAATACTGAGTATTTAAATAAACTCAAAAAAAGTAATACTTTTTGGCTGTTGGTACTTACTTGGTAATTTTTTTTTTAAAGGTTTGAAAAATTTGGGATAACCCTTAAAAAATTTTTGAGTAATACTGGGTATTTAAATAAATTCAAAAAAAGTAATACTTCGAGGTGTTTAGTGTGATAGATGAAATAACTGATTTCCTGTTTGGATTAAAAATGACAATTATTTCAGGTATATTTTTATTAATCGCAGTTATTTTTATGATATTTGGAGTAAAAACTCCAGTTTATTTAGACCCTGCATGGGGAACTGTTATAATCAGTGGTATTCCAATGCTGCTTTTGGCAATGACAAGGCTGATTCGTGAAAAATGGATCTCATCAGCCCTCCTGATTGCAATAGCTATGGTGGCTTCACTTTTCATAGGTGAGATATTTGCAGCAGGAGAAGTGGCATGGATTATGGCATTAGGAGCCCTTCTCGAAGACTGGACTGTCGAAAGGGCTAAAAAAGGTTTAAGAAATTTAATTAACTTAACTCCACAAACCGGAAGAAGAATTGTGGACGGTGTAGAAGAGGTTATTCCAGTAGATGAGATAAAATTAGGGGATACCTTAAGAATTCTTCCGGGTGAAAGCGTACCTGTCGACGGTGAAATAATAAAAGGTACTTCATCACTTGACCAGTCAATCATGACAGGTGAATCCCTTCCAATCGATAAGGAAGTGGGCGATGAAGTGTTCTGCGGTACAATGAATATGTATGGTGCAATTGACATTAAGGCAACCAGTTTGGGTGAAAATTCATCACTTCAAAAACTGATTGATCTTGTAAAAGCCGCAGATGAAAAGCAGGCACCAACCCAAAGGATTGCAGACAAATGGGCAACATGGCTGGTTCCTGTAGCATTAATAATAGCTATTGTTGCTTGGCTTGCAACCGGAAATATCGAAAGAGGAGTAACCGTTTTGGTTGTATTCTGCCCATGCGCATTGATACTTGCAACACCGACTGCAATCATGGCCGCAATAGGTCAGGCAACAAAATACGGTGTTTTAATCAAATCAGGTGAAGCACTTGAAACTTTGGGAGGACTTAATACTCTAGTATTCGATAAGACAGGAACCTTGACTTACGGTAATTTAGAAGTTTCTGATGTTATTTCTCTAAAAGATGATTTAACCAATTTGGATTTGCTTAAACTCACAGCATCCTGTGAAAAATTAAGTGAACACCCATTGGCTAAAGCTATTGTAAATAATGCAAAAGAAGCAGATATCGACATTGAAGAGCCACAGGACTTTAAAATGTATCCCGGTAAAGGGGTTACATGCAAAAATTCTTATGGCCAGGTATATGCAGGAAACTCCAAATTCCTATCTGAAAATGAAATTGATGTCAAAGTTGACACACAGCTAAATAAATTGAAAACTGAAGGTAAAGCTTCAATCATAGTTGCATTAAATGGCGAGGTTGTAGGTTTAATCGGTTTATCTGATGTGATACGTGAGGATTCCAAACAGATGATTGACAGTCTGCATGAGATTGGAACCGAAACAGTACTGCTCACTGGAGATAACACAGAAACTGCTAATTACTTTGCATCACAGGTTGGAATTGGCAAAGTTTATGGAAATTTACTCCCTGAAGAGAAACTTTCATGGATTGAAAAATTCAAGTCCGAAGGCAAAAAGGTATGTATGATTGGAGATGGAGTAAATGACGCACCGGCACTTAAGACAGCAAATGTAAGTGTGGCAATGGGATCTGTTGGAAGTGATGTGGCTATCGAAGCTGCAGACATTGCACTTTTAGGTGACGACATCGGAAAAATCCCCTATCTTAAAAAACTTTCAAATTCCACATTATTCACTATCAAGGCAAACATTGCAATTTCAATGACAATCAATGCAGTAGCTATTGTATGTTCCGTATTGGGACTTTTAAATCCTGTAACAGGAGCTATTGTCCACAATGCAGGTTCATGTCTGGTAGTTTTAAATGCAGCATTGCTTTATGACAGGCACTTTGACGATTCAATCAAAAAAATCGACACCCAGAATACCGAACACTCACACTATCATTACCACAATGACGGTGAGCACACTCACTCCCATGAAGGTGTTGAAATTCTTGACGAAATCGAAACCGAAAATGGAATAAAGCATATACATGTGCATAAACATTCATTAAATAGACAAAGTTTTGAACCACATCACAACTAACTTCTTTTTTTTACATCAAACTTATATAACTTAATCAATAATCTTATTATAGGTATTATTATGAATGATAAAATAATTTTAGGACTTCCAAAGGGAAGTTTAAACAATGTTAAAAGGGGAAATACTCACCAGTTATTTGTTGATGCCGGTTATGAGGTTAAAGGATACGAACCAGGTGATGAATCTTACGAAATTGAAATCCTGAATGATGATGAAATTATTGCATTTCTTACACGTCCTCAATCCACTCCCGTTGAACTGAACAGGGGAATGGTTGACATAGCTATTGTCGGTGAGGACTGGATTAAGGAAGAATCCGTTTTAAGGCCAACCAATACAGTTAAGCTTGGGGATTTGGATTATGGAAAAACCCGTTTGATTGTTGCGGTTCCAAAAGACTCTCCATATGACAGTTTATCTGATTTGTTCAGGGCAAACAGGGACAGGAAAACTCCAATCCTGTGCTTTACTGAATATCCTAATTTAACAAGAAAGTTCATCATGGAAAATGAGGTCTATCAGGAAATTTACGGTGATGCAGTACCTTTCGTTCAGGTCAGGGGTCTTACTGACGGTGACAATGAAATGGTCCAGGTCATCAACTCAGACGGTGCCACTGAAGTATACATTGCAAAGGGCGCTGATTTGATTGTGGACAATACCCAGACAGGAAGCAGCTTAAGAAAAGCAGGTTTGAAGGAAATTGAGACAATACTTCATTCATCAGCAGGACTGTACGCCAGTGAACATTGCAGTGAAGAAAAGCTCAAGAAAGCTAAAATGATATATGAACAGCTTTTGGGAGCAATAACTGCCAAAAAGTATTTCGATGTAAAGTTCAATATTTCAAATTCAAAAATTGATGAGGTCTCCAGCTATCTGATTGACAACAAGCTTTGCGCTGACGAGCCTACAATCACTGCAGGATCAGACTTTTCACAGATTAACGTTCTGATTCCTAAAGCAAAATTCCCTGAAATGGTCGATGCAATTAAGGGATTTGACGCAACTTCAATTATCAGAAATGATTTAAAACAGCTTGTCGAATAATCATTTCATTTTTTCTTATTTTTTTGCTAAAATTACTTGAACTTTGTTTATTTTTTTTCAATTATTCTTAAATTTGTTTATTTGTTGAAAAATCGTATATAAAATATCATGATTTATCATTAACATTTATAAGGTATACTTTACATAAATAATTTTATTATAAGTAGATGGGGATGTAAAACATGTTAACATCTGTTCAAAAGGAAATTTTACAAACATTAATAAATTTATATCAATCCTCTAATGGTAAATCTATTAAGGGTGAAGATATTGCTGAGGTTATGAATAGAAATCCCGGAACAATACGTAACCAGATGCAATCTCTAAGAAGTTTAAGTTTAGTTAAAGGAGTACCAGGTCCTAGAGGAGGATATAAACCAACAATCGAGGCATATCATTCTTTAAACATTTCAGTCTCTGACCAGGATTCCAAAGTGCCTATTTATAAAAACGAACAAAAGCTGGATGATGTGTCTGTGGCACGTATAGAATTCACAAGTGTTCCTCAGCCTAGTGAATGTGAAGCCGCAATAAAAGTCTTAGGAAGCATAAAAGATTTGAATCTTGGAGATACGGTTAGAATAGGTCCAACTCCTGTAAATAACTTGGGAGTTATGGGGACTATCGTGGGAAGAGATGATATGGACAATATTCTGCTTGTCGATACAACCACAATCAGGAGCATTCCTAAAAAGACCGTAGGAGATATTGCAAGCAAGGACGTAATATCATTTTCCATGGACTGTTCTGTCAGGGACGCCTGTAAAAAATTGGCTGCCTGTGAAATTGACGGAGCTCCTGTAATTAAGGACGGAAAGGTTGTGGGAGTATTTACATTAACAGACCTTGTTAAGGCAATAGCCAATGATGAGGCTGACAAGAACGTCGGTGAGCTGATGTCTACAAATGTTGTTATAGTCAATGAAGACATGAAAATAGCAAACGCCATTGACGTCATGCTTAAAAAGGCAATTTCAAGACTGATAATTGCCGACAATAATCAAGTTTTACTCGGAATTGTAACAAGAACAGACCTTATTGACAGCATAACAAATTTAAAACAATTCCCAATCATTACTAATTAAGTGATTTAATGAAAGTTAACCAAATAAATGTTGAAAAAAATATGTCTATATCAGATTTGCTTGACCAGTTTGATGAATCTGGTGTGCTCGGTGCGGGTAGAGTAGCCCGTGCATGCAATATATTGACTGACATGATTTCCGATGAGGACATGAGCGTATTTCTAAGCCTGGGAGGTCCTTTAATTCCAGGAGGTATGAGAAATATAGTCTCTAAAATGATTAAGGACGGTCATGTTGATTTGATAGTATCAAGCGGAGCAAACATCACTCATGATCTGGTAGAAGCATTCGGAGGAAGTCATTATCGCCATGAAGGAAAAGACGATGAAGAGCTCAATGAAGAAGGCATAGGCAGGATTGCAGATATTAATGTCGGTTCAGATGATTTTACAATCTTTGAAACAGAGATTATCAAAATATTTGAAAAGATATCAAGTGAAAAGCAATCTGTTTCAATTCAGGAGCTTCTTCATGAAATAGGTCTTATGGTGGATGATGAAAATTCATTTGTTGCTAATGCGGCCAAAAATAACATTCCTATTTTTGCACCGGGCCTTATAGATTCCATGACAGGTTTGCAGCTGTGGATTTTCTCACAGGACCATGATTTTGTAGTCGATGCAGTAGCTGACATGCATTATCTATCCGATATTGTGTTTGAATCTGAAAAAGTCGGAGCCATACTTTTAGGAGGAGGATTGACCAAACATTATACCCTGGCATCCAATGTGATTAAGGGTGGTCTTGATGCAGCTATTCAGATTACCATGGACAGGCCTGAAGCAGGCAGTCTCGGTGGTGCACCTTTAGAAGAGGCAAAATCCTGGGCCAAGGCAAGATGCGGATCCAGTTTGGCAAGTGTCGTTGGTGATGTCACTGTCATTTTCCCATTGATTTATGCAGCCGCATTAGACAGGTTATAAGGTGATTGGATGAGTTATATTATTTTAGCATTATTGTTTATTTTATCCGGTTTTTTCATGAAATATTCTGATGATTTCATGGATGAACTTGGAAACGTTCGTTTTGCAAGTATTTTAGGAGTAATATGTGGTATTGCTTCAGCTGTGGCTTCTATTTATAGTGTAGAGGCGGCTTACATTTTTATAGCTATTCCAATAGGTAATTTTATTGCTATGAAAATAGATGGAATTCATCATGTAATTACATTGATAGTATATATAGTTATTTTGCTTGCCTGCGGAATTCCGAATTTGAGTTTAGTTATATTATTGATATGTATTTTAGGAACCCTTGCAGATGAAGTGGGTCATGAATTGATTTCAAAAGTAACTCAAAACAGGTTTTTAAATTTCTTTTTTGAATATCGTTTTGTGTTAAAAATAGTGATATTCCTACTTGCGGTATGTGGCGTATTCAACATTTGGATATTTGTCTGCTTTATAATGTTTGAATTATCCTATGTATTTGCGGGAATGGTTTTCAGTAGGTTAAATTAAAAAAAGAGTTAAAAAAGGAATTTTTAAATTCCTTTATTTTGTTTTTATTCGATGTCAGCACCCATTCTTCCAGCAACTCTAGCAATGAGTACTGTAACGATAACTGCAATGATGGTTACTACAATAGCGTATGTAAATAAACTAGGGAGTGCATCTCCGGTACCAATGAAAGATTCAATTAATTTTTGAATTGCACTGTTCCATGCTTCACCTGCAACAAACGCAAATGCTGTGGTGATTAATGCTAAGATAGTTTCCATGATTAATTTTGTTACTTCATTTGCCATGATTAATCCTCCGTTTTTTTATAAATTTGTTCATAAATTTTAAGAACAATATTATTTTTATATTTTTTTATTAAAATAATTTTACATTTAATCAAGTGTTTTGATTAATTCTTCGCATGCACTTTGTGGGTTTTCAGCTTCGTAAATGCTTCTTCCAACTATGATTGCATTTGAAATTTCTAAAGTTTTTTTGCCGTCTCCGCCCTGTTTTCCGACACCTGGGGAGATAATGTATGCATCTTTACCGACGATATTTCTGATATCTGAGAGACGATCAAGTCTTGTTGCTGGTGCAACATAGTTTGTAATTCCCATATCAACTCCCATCTGGGCTATTGCGTCCGCATTTTTCTGCAGAAACATCTTAGCTCCAGGATGTGACATTTCGGTAAGCAGGAATAATTCCTTTTCATGCTTGTTTGCCATGTCAAGACATGCCTGAACACTGTCCTTTCCGACAAATCCGTGGCAAATTATTGCATCGGCTCCTGCCTTGAATGTTTCATCGCATATCTTGGAGTTTGTCGCATCGATGTCTGCAACTTTAAAATCGCATATTACTTTAAATCCGAATTTGTCCTTTAGTTTGTTGATTATTTCAAGGCCTTCGGCGAGTGCAAGTGGATATCCTATTTTTATTGTGTCGATATAATCCTTGATTTCATCACAAATTTTAATGGCTTCACTTTCACTCATGACGTCGAGTGCCAAAATGAGGTTGTTTTTTATATTCATGGTATCACTTTTTCTTTTTTAGGATAATTAAATATTAGGTTTACCTAAATAATGTTTAGGTAATTACTAATAATATTTATATATAATAAGCTATATAATACCATTATCAATAAAACTTTAAAAAAGTTTAATTATAATTTAAATTTTTATTGAGTGATTAATCAATTTTTATTGATTTGAATTTGGAGGAAATTATTTATGCATATTATGGAAGGATATTTACCATTACAATGGTGTATTATATGGTTTGTCATATCAATCATAGTTGTAGCTTTTGGTATTTATCAAATTAAAAAAATCGTAGATGAAACCCCTGAATCCAAAGCTTTACTCGCAGTAAGTGGTGCATTCATGTTCATCTTATCATCTTTGAAATTACCTTCTGTTACTGGAAGTTGTTCACACCCTTGTGGTAACGGATTAGGTGCAGCATTATTCGGTCCTGCTGTAACAGCAGTACTAGCAACTATCGTACTTATTTTCCAAGCACTTTTACTTGCTCACGGTGGATTAACCACTTTAGGTGCAAACATTTTCTCAATGGGTATCGTAGGACCTGTTGTAGCTTGGATTGTATACAAAGGTTTAACAAAAGCTAATATTTCATCAACTGTTGCAGTATTCTTCGCAGCATTCTTAGGTGACTTATTAACTTACGTAGCTACTTCATTCCAATTAGCTTTTGCATTCCCTGCTCCATCATTTGGAACAGCATTGACTAACTTCTTAATTATCTTTGCAGTTACTCAAATTCCATTAGCTGTTGGTGAAGGTATCTTAACTGTAATCATATGGGACAGATTAAAAGCTTACAAACCTAAATTATTAAATAAACTTAATGCATTAGCTCCTAAAGAAGCATAAGGTGATTTAAATGAAAACATCTACATTAATTATTTTAGCTATTGTTTGTATTATTATCTTCATTGCACCATTGGTAATATTCAATGGTCATGGGGAAGACGACGGATACTTCGGTGGATCTGACGATGCCGCTGGTGAAGCTGTAGAAGCATCAGGTTACACACCTTGGACTTCTTCAATATGGGAACCACCAAGTGGAGAAATTGAAAGTTTATTATTCGCTCTTCAAGCTGCTATAGGAGCAATCATCATTGGTTACTTCTTCGGTTACTGGAGAGGACAAGGTAAAGAAGAATAAATAATCTTCTTTATTATTTTTTTCTTTTTTTAGTGATTTTATGAAATTTGACATGGATTATATTGCGCATCATAATGAGTTAACAGAATCAAATCCTTATTTTAAATTGTTTTTAACAATTTTCCTGTTAATATTAACATTAGCACTTGATAATCTATATTTTGATATATTCATCTTCATAGCAATGTCCATTGTGATATTGGCTATAGCAAGGATAAATTATCGTTCATATCTGAAATTCCTTTCAATTCCAATGGTTTTTGTAGTTCTGACATGTCTGTTCCTTATATTCTTCTTTGGAAAAGGACAGGTTATTTATGAAACAGGTATATTCGGCATTGTTGTTACTACAGATTCACTGCACTACGGTGTTTACACATTCTTTAGGGTTATAGGATGTCTGCCTTTATTAGGATTTTTGGCTTTAACAACCCCTATTGCAAAAATTTTGCATTGTCTGGCTACACTTAAAGTTCCAAAAGTAGTTATTGAAATTGCACTTTTGATGTATAATTCAATATTTATATTCCTAAATGAAATTGACACCATGCAAAAGGCACAGGAAACCCGTCTGGGATACAGTACCTATTTCGGATCTTTCAAGTCTTTAGGTGCTCTTGCAAGTACAATATTTTTAAGGTCTCTAGATAAAAGTGAGACATTACAGCATTCTTTAGATTCCAGAGGTTATTCAGGAGAACTACCGGTTTACACACCTAGAAAGAGGGGAGATTAAATGTTGGAAGTAAGAAATATTAAATATTCATATAACAGTGACTATCAAGCTTTAAAAGGAGTTAGCCTAAAAGTTGAAAAAGGAGAAATGGTTTCTCTTTTAGGTAAGAACGGTGCTGGTAAGTCAACATTGTTCTTGCATTTGAATGGAATTTACGAACCTGATGAAGGACAGGTCTTCATTGACGGTGAAGAGTTGAAATACGATAAAAAATCATTGCTCAAATTCAGACAGAAAGTTGGAATAGTATTTCAAAATCCTGACGACCAGATTTTTGCTCCAACTGTAGAGGAAGATGTTGCTTTCGGACCTCTAAATCTGGGATTGCCTATGGAAGAGGTTCAGGACAGGGTAGAAGAAGCCCTTGCTCGTGTTGGTATGAGCGGTTTTGAAAAGAAGGCTCCTCATCATTTAAGTGGAGGCCAAAAGAAAAGAGTTGCAATTGCAGGAATTCTTGCAATGAAGCCGGAAATCATGGTTTTGGATGAACCTACTGCAGGTCTTGACCCTCAGGGAGTAACAAACCTGACCAAACTGCTGAAGGAACTCAATGATGAAGGAATCACAATCATTATTTCTACTCATGAAGTCGATCTGGTTCCAAATTATGCAAAAAGGGTTTTCGTATTGGTTGACGGTTTGCTGATAGCTGAAGGAACTCCTAAGGAAATATTTTCTCAGCCTGAAATTCTTGAACAGGCAAATTTGAAAGTACCTATTGTTACTGAACTGTTCCAGCAGCTTGAAGATGAAGGCTTTGATATGGGAAATGATTATCCGTTAACTATCGAGGAAGCTAAAAATAAGTTTTTAACTCTGTTAAACAAAAACTAATTTTTTTTTAAATCAGAATTTTTTCATAATTTTAATATCCAAAGTATTACTCGCAGTAATAATTCATAATACTTTTTTATATCTAACTAAATTATTTATATAATTAATAACACATTTTTTTATAAGGTGAATTTAAATGAGAATTGGAATTTGTGATACTACATTTGCCCGTTTTGATATGGCTTCAGCAGCTATTGATGAACTGAAAAACAACGCTTATGATTTAAAAATAATTCGTGAAACAGTTCCGGGCGTCAAAGACTTGCCTGTAACTGCAAAAATTCTCATTGAAGAAGAAAACTGTGATATTGTAATGGCACTTGGTATGCCTGGGCCAATGGAAAAGGATAAGATGTGTGCTCATGAGGCATCTACCGGGCTGATTAATGCACAGCTTATGACAAACACTCATATTCTGGAGGTATTTGTCCATGAAGATGAAGAGGAAGATCCTGTTGAACTTGCAAAACTTGCAGAAAACAGAGCCCGTGAACATGCACAAAATTTAATCAAGATGATGTATCACAGAAAAGCAATGAGAAAAGAAGCTGGAATGGGTATGCGTGAAGGAAAAGAAGATGCAGGACCACTATAAGGTGTATAATGTCATATAAAGTAACTGATGAAGATAGAAATGATACATATGTTGTTCTTCCGGCATATAATGAAGCCACTAGAATCCAGCCTGTCCTAGAGGATATAGCTAGTAAAGGATATAACATGGTCATTGTTAACGATGGCTCATCAGACAATACTCTGGAAGTTATCAAGCAATCCAAGAAATTGTTTCCAGACCAGATTCATATCTTCAATCTGCTTATCAACAGAGGTGTGGGAGTTGCCACACAGACAGGTTTTGAAGCTGTCTTGAAATATAATCCTAAATATATAGTCAGCATGGATTCGGACGGGCAGCATTCTGCCGATGATTTGGACAATGTCATAAAACCATTGGTTACTGGTGAAGCTAAGGCAGTCATTGGAGTAAGGCCTCTAAAGGACATGCCAAGAAGCAGAAACTATGCGAATGCAATCATGAATCTGCTTACAAGAATATTTTATAGGGTTGATGTAAGCGATTCCCAGACAGGATTCAGGGCAATAACCGTTGATGCATTGGAAAAAATCAGCATTAACGCTACAGGATATCTTATATCTTCAGAATTCATTCGTGAAATCAACGACAATAATATTCCATTTGCCGAGGTTCCTATTAAAACAATTTACACTCCTGAAACTCAGGCAAAAGGAACAAATGCTATTGTCGCACTTAAAATATTACTACAAATGATTAAACATCAATTTTAAAAGGTGATAATGTGTATTTATATGCTTTGATATTTCCAATAATTTCATTAATAGCGATTATTTGGTTTATTACAAGATATTTAAAAGGAAAAAATTCATTCTTTACAGTTTTTTTATGGTCAATATTTTGGATAGTTGTTAGTTTATTTGCAATATTTCCTAATGTCAGTATGACCTTTGCACGGATATTCGGTATAACCCGTGGGCTTGACTTTATAATCATTTTAGTATTTGTAATATTATTTTATACAATTTTAAAACTTTATTTCATTGTCGATAAGATGCAGAATGATTTGAATAAGATAGTTAAGGAAGTTGCACTTAACAATGAAATCACTCTTGAGGAAGAAGAGGAATAACTTATGCTTTATTTTAGAGGATGCACTGCCAGAGAAAAAGAAACAGGCATACAGGATGCAACAGAAAAGCTATTGAAATTAGCTGAAGTTGACTATCATGTACTGGAAGACGAAAAATGCTGCGGTTCCGTTCTGCTTCGGACAGGATTTTTGGATGAGGCATCTGAGCAGATTGCAAAAAACACCAAAATCCTAAGCAAAGAGGATTTAATCGTCACCTCCTGTGCCGGATGCTACAAGACACTGAAAGAGGATTACGAGGGTCTGAATGTAATTCACATTTCACAGCTTCTCGACGAACTCATCAGCCAGGGAAAGCTGAATTTCAAGAAATCCGATTTGAATGTGACCTATCATGATTCCTGTCATCTGGGCCGTCATATGGGAGTCTTTGACGAACCGCGTGATGTAATCAAATCCGTTTGCGAGTTGACTGAAATGGAAAACATTCGTGAGTCCAGCTTATGTTGTGGTGCCGGAGGAGGAGTCAAGTCAGCTTATCCTGAAATTGCCGATCAAATGGCAAAATCAAGGATTTCACAGGCAAAGGATACATCCTGCAAAACTTTAGTGACTCCATGTCCATTCTGCAAGCTCAATCTGGAAAATGATGAGCTGGAAGTACTTGATCTGACTGAATTTTTGGTAAAGTATGGTGGTATAGATGAAACCCAGTGAACTTGAAACTATGAGAAAATCCTTCAACACAGTTAAGAAAAGATCCAATTCAATCAAGGATTCTCAATCCACTAAAAGACTGGAATCAAGGGTTCGTGAAATCAAAAAATATTCAATCGAAAACAATGATGAGCTTTTAAGCCAGGCAATCGAATCATTCAGACGCAATGACATTGATGTTAGAATGGCCGAGACAGCAGATGATGCCCTAAAAATCATTGACGATTTGCTTGATGAATACGATGCGGGTGTTGTGGCCAAAGCCAAATCAAACACTCTTGGTGAAATAAACCTAAAGTCTCATCTGGCCGACAGGGATATTGATGTTGTTGAAACAGACCTTGGAGACCGTATACTTCAGCTTAAAAAGACAGATAACAAGCCGGTTCATCCGACAGGTCCTGCATCACATTTGAACGTTTCCAATATTGCAGGCATTGTCAATGAATCTCTTGACGTTAATGTCAATCCCAAGCCCCGTGAAATTATGGAGGTTGTGAGAAGTGATGTGCTAAACCGGCTTAAAAATGCCAATGTAGGTATAAGTGGAGCCAATGCAATTGCATCCGAAGAGGGGTCATGTGTAATGGTGCATAATGAGGGCAATATTTCAATAGTTTCACTAAAAGATTTGCATATAATTGTAGCTGGAATCGATAAAATCGTACCTTCACTTGAAGACGCAATCTCCATTGTGAAACTTGAAACAATCTTTGCAACAGGAAACTATGTAACATCATACATGAACGTAATTTCAGGACCCTCAAAGACTGCAGACATAGAAAAAAAGCTTCTCAAAAACATGTACGGTGCAGAAAAAGTTGTCTTGATTCTTCTGGACAACGGAAGAAGTCAGGCGACACCGGATTGTCTTTACTGCATAGGATGCGGAAACTGCGTTGTTCACTGTCCTGTCTATAATGCCGTCGGAAACGAGTTCGGATTCAACAACTACCTGGGCGGCCGTGGCGTTGCAATGTCAAAATTCATTGAAGACGATGAGACCTGCTTTGATTCAGGCCTTTACATGTGCACATTATGCGGATTATGTACTTTAAACTGTCCTGTAGCAATTCCTACAAATGAAATTATCGAGAACATGAGAAAATTGTCCACCGAAGTGGGATTCTATCCTAAGGCCCACGGCAAAATCAAGGACAATGTATCCAAAAATGATTCTCCTTACTGATTTTTTTCACTTTTTTTTAGCATAATCTTTTAAATTTTTTTTAAAAAACAATAATCTTATAAATAATAAAGAAGTAATATTATTATATTATAAAATTATATTTTATTGGAGGAAATACATGCTTCTATTAATAAGTCCTATAAATCGTGAAGAAGCTCTTGAATCTATTGAAGGTGGAGCAGATATTGTTGATGTGAAAAACCCTAAGGAAGGTTCACTAGGTGCAAACTTCCCATGGGTCATTAAAGAAATCAGAGAATTAACCCCTGAAGACAAGCTTGTAAGTGCTACTTTAGGTGATGTACCTTACAAACCAGGTACAGTTTCACTTGCAGCAATGGGTGCCCACGTTTCAGGTGCAGATTATATTAAAGTCGGATTATATGGAACAAAAGACCATGACGAAGCGGTTGAAGTTATGGAAAATGTCGTAAAAACTGTAAAAGATATCAGCGAAGATACAATTATTGTAGCCGCAGGCTATGCAGATGCTCACCGTGTAGGTGCAGTTGATCCTATGGAAATTCCAAAAGTTGCAAAAGATGCAGGATGCGACCTTGCCATGCTGGATACTGCAGTCAAAGACGGTCACACATTATTTGATTACTTAGATTTAGATAAACTAAAAGAATTTGTAGAAGAAGCTCACGGATACGGTTTAATGACCGCACTTGCAGGTTCCGTTAAAAAAGACCAGTTAAAACCTTTACATGATATCGGATGTGATGTTGTAGGTATCAGGGGAGCTGCATGTGTAGGCGGTGACAGAAATACCGGAAAAATCCACCATACCGCAGTAGCTGAGCTTAAAGAACTAATTGATTCATTTTAATCGGGTGTAATTATGTCATATTCAAAAAAAGTCCAAGAAGCAAGAATGTCTTATACTTTTGATGATTTTCTTTTAACTCCTAATGCAAGTTATGTGGAACCTAAAGACATTGATACCACTGTAGAACTTGGAAAAGGAATCAAGTTAAATATTCCTGTATTGAGTGCTGCAATGGATACAGTAACTGAAGCAGATCTTGCAATAGCAATGGCACAGCAAGGTGGTGTCGGAGTTATTCACAGAAACATCTCACTTGAAAGACAGGTAGAGGAAGTCAAAAAGGTAAAAAATGCAGAAGATTTAACAATTCGTGATGTTATAACCATTTCTCCAGATTCTACAGTTTCTGAAGCTCAGTCATTAATGAGAAATGAACTTATCAGTGGTTTACCTGTAGTTGACGGCGATAAAATTATGGGAATTATCTCAAAAAGGGATATCAGACCTTTCTTGAAATCTCAACCGTCAACAGCAATTAAGGACATCATGACTTCTGATGTGGTAACCGTTGAAGAAGGCGTTTCCGCTGAAGAGGCACTTAATATTGCCTATGAAAATAAGGTTGAAAGACTTCCTGTTGTCCGTGACGGCAAGCTTGTAGGAATCATTACAATCAAGGATATCCTTAACCAGGACCAGTATCCTAACGCTGCCCGTGACAAGGACGGAAACTTTTTAGTTGCTGCAGCATGCGGTCCATTTGACCTTGACAGGGCAATGGCTTTAGACCAGGCAGGTGCAGACATTGTTTCCATTGACTGTGCTCATGCTCACAACATGAATGTTGTTAAATTCACAGAAACCATTAAGGATAACATTGATGCTGAATTATGTGTAGGTAACATCGCTACTGCTCAGGCAGCTGAAGACTTGATATCCATGGGTGTAGATGCACTTAAAGTAGGTATCGGTCCGGGTTCAATGTGTACTACTCGTATTGTAGCAGGTGTAGGTGTACCTCAGCTCACTGCAATTTCAGATGTGGCTGATGCAGCTGCAGATACAGGAATTCCTGTAATTGCTGACGGAGGTATAAGATACTCAGGAGATGTTGCAAAAGCTATCGGTGCAGGTGCAGATGCAGTAATGCTTGGAAACTTGCTTGCAGCATCCTTGGAAGCTCCTGGTGAAATTGTTGTAATGAACGGTAAGCAATATAAGAAATACCGTGGAATGGGATCTATGGGCGCAATGACCAGTGAATATGATGGTGGAGCAGACAGATACTTCCAGGGCCAAAAAAGTAAAATGAACCATACTAAATATGTCCCTGAAGGAATTGAAGGTGCTGTACCATACAGAGGAACTATCGAAGAAATCCTCTTCCAGTTGGTCGGCGGTTTAAAATCATCCATGGGTTACTGCGGTGCAGAAGACATTGCAGCAATGAAAGAAAAAGCAAACTTTGTTAGGATTACAAGCAGTGGAATCAAGGAATCCCACCCTCATGACTTGTTAATCACTAATGAAAGTCCTAATTATCCAACTCTCGAATAGTTGGATATTATTTAATATTTTTTTTTGATGGGAATTTAAAATATTAGCATGAATATTTATAAGAAGGACTTGTTCTCATCAATGATTATATTTTATAATGGAAATTAATTTTTTCTTAAAATTACTAATTTTAAGCAAACCTTTAAATATTAGTTAATTCAATATTATCATATTAGATAATTTTATGATTATTTTATATAATCAGGTAAATTCAAGGAATTTACTATTTAATTAAATTTTATTATTTACGGAGAGATTATAAATGGCAAGAACTAAAAAAGTTGGTATTACAGGAAGGTTCGGTGCAAGATACGGAAGAAAAGCAAAAAGATCTGTTAAAATCATTGAAGAAAACATGAAAAAAAATCATGTTTGTCCTAAATGTGATAGACCATATGTAAAAAGACAAGCTGCTGGAATCTGGAAATGCAGAAAATGTGGTGCAGTATTCACCGGAGGAGCTTACGTTCCACAAACTCCTATGGCAAAATCTGCAGCACGCAGTATCAGAGACATTCGTGTGGAGGAATAGGCCTTGTATAGATGTCCACGTTGTGGAGCAGAAGTAGACCATAAGAGCTACATGGAAAATAAATGTCCTAAATGTAGATACAGGATTTTATTTAAAGAAGTTCCAGAAACCACTAGAATCATAAAAGCAAGATAATTCTTTGCTTTTACTATATTTTTTACTATTTTTGATTTAAATGTTAATTTCCACTTCTAGAAAACCTTCTCAAAAAACTAGAAAGTTTTGTAAAAATTTAGCACGCGTTACCGGTTCAACCTCTGTCAACAGGGGTAAAATGAATATGCGCGAACTTCTGTTGAAGGCGCTGGAACTTGAGGAAGTTAACCTGGCAGTCGTCAATGAGATTAAGGGAAATCCAAGTAAAATAACTTTTTATTCAAATAAAGGAGAAGTTTTGCTGACAATTCTTATCAGCATTTCACAGGATTCAGAAAAGCTCAACATTGCTCCATCAAAATTGAAAATAGTTTCAAAGGTAGAAGAGCTTAATGTGTTAAGCGATATTCTAGGCATTGAATTGGTGGACATAGCAGAGGATAATTTCATTCTAATTTCTTCTGATGAGAAATTAGCGGCTAAAATAAATTTCATTAATAAATTTGGAGATAAAATCAATTTCCAAATCAATGTTAAAAAGATTTTAGAGGATGTACATGATTGATGAAACACCTCTCGAATCTGTCAAAAGCAATATATCCATTGAGTTTGAAAATGAAGGTCAGGCCAAGATAATTTATGACGCTATTGTTTTAGAGTTCGAAACAGCTCCTGACTTCAGATCATCAATGACTATAGATGTGGATGGTTCAAATATACTGATTAACATTGATGCAGAGGATTCAACATCTTTCAGGGCATCTGTTAATTCAGCCATAAAATGGATAAAATTGGCATTAGAGATAAATAACTTGACAAACTTATAAATTAATAATTAGGTGATAATATGGAGATTCCTGAAAATATTCAAAATCAATTAAATCAGTTTCAACAATTACAGCAACAAGCTCAAGCTGTAACCATGCAAGTTCAGAATGTTGAAATCCAAATTCAAGAAACTGAAAAAGCTTTAGATGAACTTAAAAAATCCGATGAAAATACTGAAGTATTTAAACAAGCTGGAACTTTACTCATTAAAGTTGAATACGCAGATGCATTGTCCGAAATGGAAGACAAATTAGAAACTCTTCAGTTAAGAAAACAAACCATGTCTCGCCAGGAAGAAAGAGTCATGAAAAAACTTGAAGAAATGCAAGCAACCATTCAAAACGCAATGCAAGGTATGGGCCAATAGGCTTAATACTTTTTCTTTTTTTTATAGATTAACATGTCCAAACTTAAAAAATTATCTCAGGATGACCTGTCCAAAATTTCCGATGATTTCGGTGAAATCCTGGAAAGGGAAGTTTCTAAAAACATTTCAACAAAAGAAATTGAAGATTTGGATTTGGATATTACCATCAATTATGAAAACGACCAGCTTGATGTTGATGTTGATGTTGGAGTTATTTTCGATGAGCTTTCTGAAATCAGCCAGGACCAGATCATGAAATCCATTGATGAAGCTTATTTGAAGTTTGATTCTTATATTGATGAGAATTTCAGGGAATAATTATTTTTTTTAAATCCGTAAGTATTACTTATTATACTTTTTTTATTATATTAAGTATTACTTTTTTATAAAAAAGTATTTATAGTATAATTTCAATATAATTATTTGTGCAATGCGAGGTAAAAAATAAAGCCATATTGTTTGCATCAAAATTGAAAAAAGTTTGGAGTAATCTCAATAGCTTAGCAATATTAAGACAAACACGTAATACTATCTTTCAAATTCCCTCTTTTTGTTACTTCAAACTTACTTTTTTCAATTTAACTTTATCAAGCTAATTTTATTAAATTTTAAGATTTTTAATAGCCTAAAAATTCGGCGTTTTATGATTTTTTATTTTTTTTGAACATTAGTTTAATTAATTTTATTATTTTAATATGTAATACTAATTTTTGTTAATAAATTTAAAAATTATATATTCAAGTTTACTTTAATTTTTCTAAATTATAGTAACATTTATATAGGATGTAAATAAAATTAATATTTAGAGGTTCATAACACTTTTTGTTATTAATCAAAATTGATCATTATTTTTATATACTCGGAGAAGAGCCCAAACACCTTTGCTCTTCTCACCTCCTTAAGTTTTTAATACTTCTTTTGTCCAATTATTTAATATGATTAAAAAAATTCCAGTTATAGATTTAAAACAAGGCCAGGCCGTCAGCGGAAAATCAGGAATGAGAGACACATACACTCCATTAAGAACTGTTTTTGCACCATCAGCAAATCCCGTTGAAATAGCCCAGGGACTAAAGTTGAACGGTGCCGACGAGATGTATATAGCTGATTTGGACCTTATAGAATCACAGGGCCACAACATCAATGACATCAGGATGGTCAATACAATATTACCTGTTCTTTTTGACGGTGGAGTTAAAAACTGTGAATCATTCGAATTCTTCCTGGATTTCGCCTACAAAGTAATTGTTCCGACAGAAACTCTTGAAAGCATTGACGAGATGAAAAAGATATTCGAAAAATTCCCAAAAGAAAGAATTGTAATAAGCGTGGATGTAAAGGATGACGAGCTTCTCTCAAAACACATGGACCTGACACTGTCTGAATTTAAACAAATCATGATTGAACTTAATCCGAATGAAATAATCCTTCTGGATATAAGCGGTGTGGGCACAGAAAAGGGATACAATGAGAAACTCCTTGAAGAATTCAGCGAACTAAAAGACAAACTGATAATTGCAGGCGGTTTAAATAAAGATTCTTTGGTTGAATTGGAATCTCTGGGAATAAAAAAAGTACTGATAGGCACAAGCCTGCACTCAGGTGAAGTTAATCTTCTAGACTAAAGTGAAACAAGATGCAAATTGTATTCTAACTTAGTAAAGGTACACTAGTAATTGTGAAAATTTTAAATAAAAACTTAAAAAAAGTAATGGAATATCTCCATAAAAATAAATAAAACATTAACAGTTTCAAACAATCTAGACTAAAACACTTAAAACAAGGTACGGGAATATGCATGCAATTATGAATAATGCGATTCCTAATCCTAATTTTGGTTTATCTTCATCCAAAGCTCCGGATATTATCAGAATTATTGAAAAGAATCCGAAAACCACTGGTAAAATATGTGAAAATATTGTTGTTCCAACTATTGATGCCATTTTTTATCACTACTATAAATTTACATTTTTTAATTATATAAATCTAACTTAATTTTACTTTATTTTTTGTTATTTTTAAGTTTAATTAATTTTTTATATTATTTTTTGCAAATATTTATTTATGAGAATTGATACGCATCATCATCACAAAAAAGCCGGTGAAAATTTGGCATTTGTATTTTTCATCAATCTGACATTCAATATAATAGTCATACTTGGCGGTTTGGCAACAAACAGTATGGCAATTCTTGCAGATTGCATTCACGATTTGGCAGATACAATTTCCATAGCTTTTGCATGGATTCTTGAAAAGGTTTCCCAAAAGGATTCAACTGAAAAGTATTCTTACGGATACCAGAGGTTTTCCATACTCGGTGCAGTGGTAATTTCTGTTTTTGTTATTGTGATGGCATTTGTGATTTTGCAGGAAGCTATTCCTAGACTGTTTTCTCCGGAAGGTGTTGATGCTGAAGGAATGCTTGTTATAGCGGTAGTCGGTTTGATATTCAAATCAATTTCAGTTTACCGTCTTCATAAGGGTGAAACATTCAATGAAAAGGCGATATTTCTCCATCAGCTGGGGGATATTTTTGAATGGCTTGCCATTTTGATATTGAGTGCTGTTCTGATATTCTGGGATGGGGCCCCATATCTGGATCCTTTCGTTTCAATCGGAATCGCTTTATGGCTGATTTTCAATCTTGGAAGAAACCTCTATAAATCCCTTGAGGTTTTACTTCAAAAAACACCGGATTACTTTGATGTTGATCAGTTCAAAGGTCAGATTCTTTCAATAGATGGAGTAAACGGCATCGATGATTTCCATATATGGTCACTTGACGGAATAGATTCTGTAATGACATTAAAGGTTGATGTGGATTTTGGAAAAAATGTTGAGCTTATCAAAAAGGAAATCTATGAGATTTCTCATGAGTATCATATTGTCGACATTACAGTTGAATTAGGTTAAGGTATTATTATGACACTGGTTATCATAGGTCCTGTAACCCAGGATATAATAAGGATTGGTGGTGATGAGTCCTATAAGGTCGGAGGGGCGACTTACTATCAGAGTTTTGTTTTTGAAGAATTCTACGGTGACTATCTGGCTATTGTTAATTGCGGTGATGAAAGTTTGCTCAATGACTTTCCGGATTTATCAAAAGTCAGACCAATACTGAAGGACAACACTCATTTTTTCATTAACAGCTATCCGTATCCTGATAATTTAAATATCAGACATCAATCAAGCAATTTTGCAGATATTCCTGTTTTAAAAAGTGATCTGGAAGAAATTTTACCTGATGAGATTGACGGCTTTGTATTGAATCCCTTGAACCGTCATGATTTTCCACCTGAGACAGTCGAATATCTGAAAAGCTTCAACGTTCCAGTCTTCATGTCTCTTCAGGGTTTTTTGAGGACTGAAGGCAATCAAGTAAATGACAATTATGAAATAGAATTATGCAAGTTTGATGAGTTAAGTACAATTTTAAATGGTGTTGATGTCATTTTCCTTGACGAGGCTGAAAAAAATTTCATTGGAAGCAACGTTGATGTGGATGAGATGGTAATTACAGATGGAAGTAACGGATCTAGAATTGTCGGTGACGGCGAGATAAAGGTTGATGCAGTAAAATGTGAAAATGTTGTGGATACTACTGGTTGTGGAGATACCTACATGGCGGCCTATATTTCACAAAAATTACTGATGAAATCTTCCAGAACTGCAGGAAACTTCGCATCTCGCATTGCCAGTGAAAAAATAAATAATTACGGCCCTTATAATTTCAACAAATAATCGACTTTTCAAATGTTATTGTAATACTTTTTTATATTCGGTATTTTTTATTTTAAATACTTTTTAATTATTTAGAAAACTTTATAAATAAATATAATTATAATTATATATGCATTTCGAATTTTTTTTTACACTTTTAAAGGGTCATCATGTTAAACAAGTCAACTAATATAATCGAAAAGGAATTTAAGAATTTACGTAGGGAGCTATTGGATTTAACATTAAGAAATCAACTTCTTAACTTTAAAGCAAGAGCTAAAACCATTACAATCGTAAACCAGTCCCCTGTAAATCTTTTCCAGACATTGGTTCTTCAAGAAAACAAGATGTATTTTGTAGCCAACAAGAAGGATAAAAAAGAGGACAAGTCATCTGTCTGGGACCATATTCCATTTGATTTTTCAAAGTTTTCAGAAGGCGACAGAAAGTTAGCAACAGATTTGACCCCAAAGGAACTTCAAAAAAGATTATATTACATTAACAACCAGGCAAAGACAATGCTCCAGGAGCAGGGTTACAATATCCTCTATCTGGCTGTCGGATTTCTGGAATGGAAAGACAAATCCAAGCCAAGACAGAAAAATAACGCTCCTCTCGTATTGATTCCGGTTTCAATGGAAAGGAAAAAAGTCGGAGAATCATTCAACCTCGAATGGACAGGGGAAGATATCCAAACCAACATCTCACTTAAGGCAAAGCTTCTTGAAGCAGGCATTGAACTTCCTGATTTCCAGTTCAAAAGATACGGCGAGGTCATTGACCATTACATTGCAAGTGTGCGCCGTGTCATTTCAAGAATGGACGGATGGGAAGTAAACACCAATGTAGCTTTAGGTTTTTTCAGTTTCACAAAATTTGTAATGTATAACGATTTAAACCCTGAAGCATGGGCCGACAATGTTGATTTGACTAAAAACGAATTGATACAGGCCATTTTTAATCCTGCAAAAAATGATCAGGAATCATTCAGGGAAGAAGACATTGACTCAAGGCTTGAATATCAGAACATGTATCAGGTTCTTGATGCGGATTCATCACAGATTGCAGCTATTCAGGACGTTAAGGCAGGCTGCAATCTTGTTGTGGAAGGACCGCCTGGAACCGGAAAATCACAGACTATTGTAAACCTTATTGCTGAGCTTCTGGCTGAAGGCAAATCAGTTCTGTTTGTATCAGAAAAGATGGCGGCACTGGATGTTGTAAAGGACCGTCTGACCGCTGTAGGTTTGGGCAAGTTTGTTCTTGAACTCCATTCCCATAAAACCAGACGTAAAAAATTCCTAAAGGACCTGCAGAAGGCAACCAATGTAAGGGCACAGGAACCACTGAACATTGACCAGACAATCCGTAAACTGGAAACCTTACGCCGCCAGCTGGATGACTATTCACAAATCATTCACAAACCTGCATTTGCAGTGAATTTATCTCCGTTCCAACTGTACGGAATGAAAGAATCTGCCGATGACCATTTCTCAAGAAAGGATACACTGATGCCTCTGGTCAGATTTGAAAATCCGGAAAGTGTCACATTGAAAGATTTGGATGACATGAAAATAGCTCTTGAAAATCTCGCAGAGCTCTATCAGACAATTTCCCGTGAAAATCCATGGAGCAAGTGCGCTCCTAAAAGTTTGCTTCCGGCCGATTTAAGGGAAATAGAAATGCTGATTAACGACACTCTTCACAGCCTGGACAATTTCCTTGTTGAGCGTGGAAGGGTTTATGACATTTATGGAATTAAAAAGCCGGATACATTAAACGAGTTTCAAAATTCACTTTCCGCATTTGAGGTAATCAAGTCACAGAATGCGGAGCTTATTGATGCAAGCATCATAAAGTCCGGGGCATGGAACAATAACAATGACGATGCATTCAGATTAATCAACGAGCTTCAAAGATATCAGAAATATGCTCCTGCCTTAAACAAGTTTAATCAGAACATTTTCCAGGCGGATATTGACCGGTTGATATATGAGCTGAGAAATCTCTCACATAAGAAATTCAGGTTCTTTAACAATAAACAGCATATTGAGCTTGTTGACAGATATTATGCAATACCAGTACCTGGAAGTGTTGATGAAATAATAAGGGATTTACAGGAAGCTAAAGCAATAATCAAAATCAGAAAAACCCTTGAAGCCAACAATGCACTGGGCCAAAAATATTATGGAGGATATTGGCATTTGAATGCAAATCCTCAGGATTTAGTGGCTATTGCACGCTGGATGAATGAATTTTCAGCACTTGTGCGTGAAGGAACATTTTCACAGAATACAATTGACATGATGAGTAAGGATCTCTTTGATTTCAAACCTGAAAGGGACCTTGCAGAATATATTGAGTCCGGAGAGGAGTTTGTCAGAGTATTGTCAAAGCTTAGGGACAAATTAAATCCTAGAAGCAAATTAATCTTTAAAAGAGAAACAGGTGACGTACCGTTTGAGGCATGGCAGCAACAGTTGTATAATTGGAGAGGACAGCTATCAAGCCTTCACTTATGGTCACAATATTTAAATACTAAAAACAGGCTTAAAAGCTCAAATGCAAAGATGTTTGTAGATTCAATCGAAAAAAGAAACATTCACAAGGATGACATTAACGCACTGGTTGAAGGAAACTTTGCAGATTCACTTTTAAATATATTATTCATTGAAAATCAGGAACTGGCTACATTCGTAGGTGAACTTCACGAAAACAGAATTCGTGAATTCAAGGATTTGGATAAAAAGATTTTAACATTAAACCGTAAAAGGATATTCCATAAGCTGAACAGCAACATTCCAAAAATATTCGGCGGAACAGAAAATCCTCAAGCTAAAATATTGGCAGGAGAATTTACAAGAAAAAGCGGACACATGCCGGTTCGAAAACTCTTGGAAAAAGCCGGCGGAATGATAAAACAAATCAAACCTTGTTTCATGATGTCCCCGTTATCCATTGCACAATATTTGGATCCTACAAATGAAGAGCTTCAGTTTGACGTTGTTATTTTTGACGAAGCAAGTCAGGTAAAACCTGAAGATGCATTAGGTGCATTCATGAGAGGTAAAACCGCAGTGGTTATGGGAGACACCCAACAATTGCCTCCTACATCATTTTTCGACCAGATGTCCGATGCAGACAGCGACGAGGAAGAGGCAACATCACTGGACATGGAAAGTATTCTTCATTTATGTAAACTGTCATTCCCGGTTAAGATGCTTAAATGGCACTACCGTTCCCGTCATGAATCATTAATCACAGTTTCAAACAGGGAATTTTACGATAATGACCTTTTGGTTTATCCTTCACCTTCACATTCAGACCCTGAACTAGGTTTGAAATTCCACTACAATCCGAATACACAGTATCTAAGAGGAGCATCATCCAAAAACCCTCTTGAAGCAGATGATGTTGTAGAGGAGATATTCAACCACTTTGAAAAATACGGTGATACAAAAAGTTTAGGAGTCGGAACATTTTCAGTTGCCCAAAAGAACGCAATACTGGAAGCACTGGAAGTAAAACGTAAGGAACATCCGGAATATGAACCTCTGTTTTCAGACAATAAGGAAGAACGTTTCTTCGTTAAAAACCTTGAAACAATACAGGGGGATGAAAGGGATGTTATTCTAATCAGTGTCGGTTACGGCTATGATCAGGACGGAAAGATGTCCTTAAACTTCGGTCCGTTAAATCAGGATGGTGGAGAAAGACGTTTAAATGTACTGATTACACGTGCAAGAGAAAAATGTGTAGTATTTTCAAACTTTAAAGCTTACGACATGAATTTAACAGCTAACCCTCCATATGGGGTTAAATCCTTAAAAGAATTTCTGGAATATGCTGAAAACCTTACTTTGGGAACCAGCAATACTGATGAATATTCAAAAGAACCGTTTGAAGATGCAATAGCAAGTTTCCTGCAGGAAAACGGATATACTGTTGACAGACAAATCGGATGTGCAGGATTCAGAGTTGACTTGGCTATTGTAGATGATGAAAACCCTGGAAAATACATCCTGGGTATTACAACTGACGGTAAAATGTATTCCTCAAGTAAAGTTGCCCGTGACAGGGACAGGCTCCGTGAACAGGTATTGACAGGTTTAGGCTGGAAATTATACCATTTATGGTCAACCGACTGGTACAGAAATAGGGATTTAGGCCGTAAAAAACTTCTTGAGTTTGTGGAAAAATCAATTCGTCAAACCAGAGAAGAGGAAAAACGCAGATCTGAAGAAGAGAAGAAACTGGCTAAGAAAAGAAGAATTGAAGCTGAGAAAAAAGCAGAAGAATTGCGTTTAGCCCGTGAAAGGGAAGAAAAAGAAAAAGCTGAAAAAGAAGCAGAAGAAGCCGAAATAAATCCTGAAGACATTGGACCTGCTGATTTTGTAGAGGTTGAAAAAGTTGATGACGGAGATATCTTAGAAAAACCTATTGATGTAAGTGAAATAGATCCTAAGGAATTCTTTGAAGATGATGACGCTGTAAAAAAACCTGTTAAAGACAATTCAATTAATGAAGATAATGTTTCAAAAGATGCTCCTTCAGAATTTGTAACTGTTGAAGACATTGAAAAGGATGAACCTGAATTCAAACCTGATAAATCCGAATTCATAGGTGAAGATTCCATTGATGAACAGATAGAAGATTTGGAAAACATAAAAACAGAAACAATTGGTGAAGATTCTGAGGATAGTGTAAATGATGTAGATGATATTGTTGTTGAGCAAGCCGCTGGTGGTGCAGATTCAGCTACTGAAAATGTATTTGAATTTAAAGACAACGATTTTGATGAGGATAATGTTGCAGATGAGAAAGTATCCGAATCCAACGATATTGATATTGATGATAGTGTTAATGTTGCAGATGAAGGCACTGTTGAAAGTACTGATTCTGTAAATGAAAATGTATCTGAATTTAAAGATGATGATTTTGATGACAGTGTTAATGTTGCAGATGAGGTTAATGTTGAGGGTGCTGATTCTGTAAATGGTAATGTGTCTGATTCTAAAGATGATGATTTTGATGATTCTCCGGACAAGGAAGTCTGGGAGTCACAGGAAGAACCTGCAGATAAAAATGATGATGCTGAAGTTTGGGAAGATGATGAAGAAATTTCCCCTGAAGACAATGCCGAAGTTTGGGAAGATGATACTGATTATGCAGATGAACACCAGGAACCGAAATCATTCAAACAGATAGTTAAAGATTTATTGCGCCCTGAAAGGGATGAGGATGATGAATCTGATAACAATAAGTCATCAATCTTTTCAGGACTTAAGTTCCACAAGGATCTTGGCAAAAATTCAGTTTTCGAAGATGACTTGGATGAAGGTATTCCTGATGAGGATATTGAGGATAAATCTGCTAAGCAATCTGATAAGGTTGATTTGGGTTCAGATGATGATTATATTTATGTAGATCACAGCAATGATGAGGTTGCTGATGAAATTAATCATGATGACTTCAATATTGAAGATTACGCTTCAAAAGTTGAAAAAGAGCCTATAACTGAAGAATATGAAGAACCAGTCACTGAAGAATATGGTGCTGGTTTCGAAGAAGAAAAATCAGAACCGGTTAATAACATTAAAAAACCTGTTTTCTCTGATAAAATCAATATAGAACATGATGAACCTTCAAAAGAAGTAGATAATGATGATGTTAATGTTAATGTTGATGATGGTGTTGATTTAGGTTCTGAGGATGTTAATGTTAATGTTGATGATGGTGTTGATTTAGGTTCTGAGGATGTCCATGTTAAAGACGATGTTAACGCTGATGATGATTATATTTATGTAGACCATAGTGATGATGAAATAGCTGAGGAAAACGAAGATGATTTTGACGTTGATGAAATTCGCCAAAATGTCAGACCTAAAACTAAATCAAAAAGAGCAAGTTTTGTAAAACAGATATTCTCAGATGTTGTTTCAGGCGAATCTCAGCTTGAACCTGAAGAAATTGAAACTGTAAGGGGAGTGGTCATTGATGAAGAGATTCCTTCACACAGACCTGCACCTAGCGATGACAATGTGGTTGAAGCTGAAATAGTGACTGAGGATATGGATTATTCACAGGATATTCCATTGGAAAAACCTACTCCAAAAGAGGATTATTACTTTGAAGAGGATGAAGAGTTAAACATATTCAATGATGAATTACCTGACTTAAGTCATGATGACTATGAAGAGATTCATGATGAAGCCGAAAGAGTAATTGACAAGGCCATGGATGAGTTTATGGATGAGGTATTCAGCAGCAAAGAATCTTCTTTAAGAAACGAATCATCAGACAGTTTCAAAACTGAAAACATCGATGATATAATTGACAATAATAATAAGTCCTTTGAAGATTATCCTGAACCTGAAGATGTTCAGGATTATGAAATTCCACATGACAATGATGATGACATAAATAATTTTGAATCCAGCATTGAAGATCATTATGTTGATGAGGAAATAGTTCCGGATTCTACCTCACAAATTCAAGAAAATGAAAGCAGTGCTGAAAACATACAAACTTCTGAGGATACACCTTTACCTGAAGATGTTTACTTCAAGGGTGCAACTGATGTTACAAATCCATTAAGAAAAAATAATGTTTATTATAAAAACGAGCATAAAAAGTCACTGAAGGATTCTATCCGAGGAATTAAAAAGGATATGCAGTATATCAATAAATCCTTAAATGAAATTGAAAATCCTACCCAAATAGATTATGTTTCAGTGGTTGACAGAACAGAGGAATACGACCCTAATGAGTATTTATCCAAGCCAAGCGATGATGACTCAGACAAGATTATTCAGATGGAGGAAGAATTAGCCGGCAATAATTTCGAATCCGATTTCGTTGAGGATGATGTTATTGTTAATGTCACTCACAGACCTATTACCGAAGAGCAGAAAGATCAGGCATTGGAGGACATTATCCAGTCAGCCAATGAAGATTATAAGGAAATTGAAAAGGAAAGATTCCACAATAACAACAAGCTTAAGGCATTTGATGATAAAAAGCTTCCTGGCAAGAAAAAGCTTGAAGATGAGATAATCGACTATGTTCAGGTCACAGACATAGGTATAACATCACAAAATGAGCTCTACTCACAGCCAATATCCAACATTTCCAAATCAGTAGTCAGAATTGTGGATGTTGAAGGACCAATACACGTTAAAGAAGTTACAAAAAGAGTCAAGGACAGCTGCCACATTAAAAGGGCAGGTTCCAATTTGAAAAAGACAGTTCAGGCCGCCATCAGTGAAGCCGAAAATACCGGAGATATAATCAGAATTGGAGATTTCCTCTATGATGCATCCAACAATAATGTTGTTATCAGAAGAAGGCAAAAACCTAACATTGAACTGATTTCTGATGAGGAAATATCAAAAAGCATTGAACTTGTACTTCTTCATAAGGGCAATGTTTCAACAAAACAGATTGCCAAGGAAACTTCACGCAATTTCGGTTTCAAATCCACCTCCAAAAAGACTGCAGCAAGAATCAACAGTGTTTTAGATTTAATGATTGCAAACAACCGTGTAAAAATAGTCAATGATTATGTTGAGCTAAATTAGGTGATTTTCATGTCTACAAAAGTTAAATCTCCTGATAATTTGCCGAATAAGCCAGGTGTCTATATAATGAGGGATAACACAGACACCATAATTTACATCGGAAAGGCAAAAAACCTTATAAAAAGGGTTAAATCTTATTTCAGGGAAAAGCTGGACAGGCCAAAAACCCAAATACTGATGAGCCATTTCGACAGTCTGGAATATATTGTCACCAATTCCGAAAAGGAGGCTCTGATTTTAGAGGCAACTTTAATCAAAAAGCATCGCCCTAGATATAACGTTCAGCTTAAGGATGATAAGAGATATCCATATGTAAAAATCACAGATGAGAAGTTTCCTCGTCTTGTCATTACAAGAAACGTTACCAAAAACGGCATTTATTACGGTCCGTTTACTGATGTGGGTTCTGTAAAGCAGACTGTAAAATTTTTAAAGTCCTTATTTAAGATTAGAACCTGTAGAAATATGCATGGGCCTTGTCTGAATTCCCAGATTGATTTGTGTTATGCTCCATGTGACGGAAAGATTTCAGAAAAGGAGTATGCTGAAATAATCAATAAGATTGACTTGTTTTTCCAGGGCAAATACTCAACAATAGTCAGGAACCTCAAAAAGGAAATGATGGATGCTGCAGGCAAGGAGGAATATGAAAAAGCCGCTGTTATAAGAGATCAGATAGCTTCAATTGAAGAGATTATGGAAAAGCAGTTTGTTGATCTCGTTGATGATGATTTGGACCAGGACGTTATAGCTATCGCACCGGGTGAAAATGAAGTGGTTGTAATAATCATGCCTATCAGAAACGGCAAGATTGTCGGGCGAGATGACTTTTTGATGAGCGCTTCACAATATGATTCATCATCCGAAATCATGTTTGCATTTATTCAACAGTATTACGGATATAACCGTCACGTTCCAAAACAGATTCTCTTGGATGAGGATATTGATGAAAAGGAACTGCTGGAAGAGTGGCTAAGTGATTTAAGGGGAAACAAAGTTCACATTAAAGTTCCTCAGAAAGGTGTCAAGTTGCGTCTTGTAAAGATGGCTCGTAAGAATGCGGAAATAATCAAGCATCAAAAGAAAAAGATGGAATCAGCTTTAATTGAGCTTAAAAAATATCTGAAGCTTGAAAAGTTGCCGCGCGTTATTGAAGGTTATGATATAAGTAACATTTCAGGCAAGTTTGCGGTGGGCTCCAAGGTGTCCTTTAAGGACGGCAAGCCCAACAAAAAAATGTATAAACATTTCAAAATGGAAACTCCCGGACCGAACGATTTTGCAATGATGGAGGAATTGCTGACCCGCAGGTTAAAAATGATTGACAGAGACCCCGAACCTGACCTTATAGTGATTGATGGAGGTAAGGGACAGCTTGGTATGGCATGCGGAGTTTTGGATAAGTTAAATCTGACTCATATTCCCATAATTGGTCTTGCTAAGGAATTTGAAGAGATATTTATTCCTAATTCAAGCCGTCCGATTATAATTCCTAAAAATAACAAGGCATTGCATTTGCTTCAGCAGGTGAGGGATGAATCACACCGCTTTGCAATTACCTATCATAGAAAACTGCGCAGCAAGAATATCTCGGCCTCTTCACTGGACGATATCGCTGGAATTGGTAAAAAAAGAAAGATGATTCTTTTAAAAGAATTTGAAACAATCGATAACATTAAAAAGGCATCAATTGGGGAATTATCTAAAATAGAGGGTATGAATCAAAAAACGGCTGAAAATGTCTATAATTATTATCACTAATTCCTTATTAAGTTTTAGAAAAAAATACTAATTTTCCATTAACTTTAAATATAAGTATTTTTAAAAAGTTTCATAACTAAAAGTAAAGGAATTAAATTTATGGTTAAATGTCCAAGATGCGGTTATGAAAATGCAACCTCATCTACATATTGTCATAATTGCCACTACCTCCTGTCAGACAAGAAAATGAAAAATACTGGTCGGCATCGGGGTTGGAGCATAGGCATTGCGAAAAAAATTGTAATTGTTTTGGGAATAATTATCATTGCTTTTTTATTATTTTCATTTGCTTATAATAATTCTCAACCTTCTAGTAATGAAGCATTAAATATAGTTAGTGACGATGGAAGCCAACATCAGTCTTCTTCTTATCCATTCAAAGCTGTTATTAAATATAATGGTAATTGGTATGCCAAAATGGGTGATCCTAATTACCTTATCGAAAAAACAGGTACAGGAACAAGTTCATATACTCTGGATTGTGCAGCATGGGATGATGTGGAAATAAGTGCTGAGAAATATGGCGGTGAAGGTGAACTAACAATCCAGCTTTTAAGAAATGGTAAAGTTGTAGCTGAAAATTCAACTACAGACGGTTATGGTGATGTATCAATTAAATATGACAGTTAAATCTGATTAACTTTCTGTTCAAGTAATTCCACTAGTTCATCAGTTTTATAGAGTCTGATTTCAGTTTCATCTTCTTTGAATATTCTTAAAAATTCGATTAAATCGTTACATATCTGGTCGTATTGAATGCTGTAGGTATTAAAGTTAGACAGTAGTCCGAATGCTTTCTGTTGGTCTAATTTAGGTTCATCCCTTAAAATACGTTCCATATTTGCAAAATGAGTTTCAATCATGATTTTTTCTTGTTTTAAATAATTTAAATATTCTTCAATTTTGTCATCGCTAGCCATTGTAATCACTTGTTTTAAAATATAATGATTAAAATATAAATAGTTTCATGAATATAATTGTATTATTATAAGGGGCATAAAGAATGATAAAAGTAGAAAATGTAAGTAAAGATTATGAATTGGATGATGGAACTAAAATAACCGCTTTAACAGATGTTAGTTTTGAAGTTGAAGAAGGAGAAATTCTGGGAATTATGGGAAAAAGCGGTTCAGGTAAAACAACACTGCTTAGAGCATTAAGGGGAGTTGAACACATTGACGCAGGAAAAATCACAGTTGGTGATGTCAGTGTGGATTCAGATTCTTCTCAATTTTATTATAATAATCTTAAAAAAGAAACAGCTATTCATCTTCAAAGGTCATTCGGCGTATGGCCAGATACCGTACGTGAAAATGTTTTAAGAAAATTATATGCTAGAAGATACTTTGATGAAGGAGATACAAACTTTGAAGTTGCAGAAAGTGAATTCGGTGAGGAAGCTGATGAACTTCTGGAACTTGTTTCATTGACCCATAAGGCGGATCATTATGCTTCTGTTTTAAGCGGAGGTGAAAAGCAAAGACTTATCATGGCTCGTCAGCTTGCAAAAAAACCGAAAGCTTTACTTCTTGATGAACCTGCTACTATGGCATGCCCTAAAACCAAACAGGAAATATTGGATGCTGTTAAAAAAATTAACAAGGAATTGAATATCACAGTCGTTCTGGTTTCACACTTGCCTGATGTGCAGAAATATCTGGCGGATAGAGTGATTTTACTTGAGGACGGCCAAATTGCTGATGAAGGAACTCCTGAAGAGATTTGTGACAAGTTCATGGCTGATATGGAACCTATAGTGGACATAGAAAATATATCAACTGATAAAGATTTGATTGACGTTAAGGATGTTTATAAAAGGTTCTATTTATTGACTGGAGGGGAAGTTCTCCAGATGAAGGACATTAACTTCAAAGTGCAGGACAAAAACATTTTAAGCATCATAGGTCCGAGTGGAGCGGGTAAAACTGTTCTTTTAAGGATGCTTGGAGGATTAGATTATCCCGATAAAGGTGACATCCTCTATTACTCCGAAGGTGAATGGAGAGACATTGAAATGCCTGGTTTGAGCCGTATGAAAATCCGTTCAAAGTTAGGTTTCATGCATCAGGAATTTGCATTAAGCCATTATGCTACAGTTTTAAACCAGCTGGCGGCAAGACTAGGATATAAAAATGCAAACGTTGTTAAGGAAGCTCAGGAAAGGGCAAAAAGAATAGGTGTCAGTGAAGAGCTTCTGGATTCATTCTATTTATTGACAGACCTTTCTGAAATGGAGGCCAAACATCGTCTTGAACAGATTGGTTTGGATGCCGATATTTTAAATGACCTATTCCCAAGATTTCCAGAAACCGCTACCAAGGAGGCTGTAGCAGACATTTTCGAAAGCCTTGACTTGGATTTGGATATATTGCACAGGCGTTCATATGAACTGTCCGGAGGTCAGAAGGTACGTGTAATGCTTGCTTTGATTCTGGTATCAAGGCCTAAGTTCCTGCTTTTAGATGAACCGTTCGGTGATTTGGATCCTGTTACATTAAGGGATGTGACAAACTCTCTTAAAAAGATTTCCCATGATTATGGCATTACAGTTGTAATGATTTCACATAACACTGACTTCATTAAAGAGCTGTCCAACAGAGCAATATTTATGGATGACGGAAAAATAATTGATGACAGTGAAAACATCGATGAAATTGTAGACAACTTCATTGATTTCTGCCATGCCGATTATCTTAAAGGGGAATAATCATGTTTAACGTGATTATGCTTCCTGTAGATGGTTCTGAATATGGTGATAAGGCGGCGGCTGTAGCTATTGATTTGGCAAAAAAATATTCCGCCAGAATTGCTGCTGTTCATGTCCTTGAAGAATTTTCATTTAACAGCTATGATTCCGAAGAGGATTCCGGTGATGAAATTTTGGCAAAAATCACTGAAAAGGCATCCGAAGTGGGTGTTGAAGTAACAGAACATCTGCTTACTGCAGACCCTTTAAGGGACATGAAATTCATTGTTGAGCAAACCCGCGCTGATTTGGTTGTTATCCATGCACATGGGGCAAACAATAACAGATTCGTATCATTTGAAGAAAACAATGTAAGTGATACACAGATAGGTTCTGTTTCTGAAAGACTTCTAAGAACATCTAATGTTCCAGTATTGTTGATAAAATAATACTGAAAAACTTATTTTTTTCTTATTTTGCTTATTTTTACTTATTTTTAACTAAACTTTTAAATATAATAAAAAACTTAGTATTCATAACATAAATTGTTTTATAAAAAGGAGATATTTATGATAGTGAAAGATTGGTGCTCATTCTGCGGAGAATGTGCTGGAGTATGTCCAAGAAATTTGATTCAAGTTAGGGAGTATTCATTAGTCTTTAACGATGATGACTGTAAAGATTGTGATACATGCATTAAAGCATGTCCAATTGATGCTTTAGAAAAAGAGGAATGATTATATGATTGAAACTGATGTAATAGTTGTTGGTTCAGGACCTGCAGGTTCCAGTGCAGCAAAACATGCTGCATTAGGCGGAGCAAAAGTTATTTTAATGGATAAGAAATCTGAAATAGGATCACCAAAAAGATGTGCTGAAGGAGTTTCAATTCAAGGACTTGAAAAATTAGGAATTGAACCGTCCCCTCGCTGGGTTACCCAGGAAATTCAGGGTGTAAGATTAGTAGCACCTGACAGTACTGACATCTGGTTAACCAAAGATGAAGTACAATTACCTGAAGCAGGTTACATTCTTGAAAGGAAAGTTTTCGATAAACATATGGCTATGGATGCAGCTAGAGCAGGTGCAGAAATCAAAATCAAGACTTTAGTAACCGGAATTGAAAAAATAGACAATGGTTACATTGTTGAAACAGAATGTATGGGCGAAAAAATAGATTACAAATGTAAAATCTTAATCGCCGCTGATGGTCCTGAAGGTCACGTTGCAAGATGGGCAGGATTAAGACCAGCTGCAAAAGCAAAAGAAATGGAATCCGGTGTACAATATGAAATGTGTAACGTGGAATTTGAAAGACCAGGAGTCATTGAATTCTACTTCGGATCTGTTGCACCTGGAGGATACGTCTGGATTTTCCCTAAAGGAGATGACATTGCAAACGTCGGTTTAGCTATTCTTCCTCACAAAGCTGAAAAAACCGCAAAAGAATACCTTGATGATTTCATTGCAAAATGTCCATATACCAAAAATGCCCAAGCTGTTGAATTGAACGTTGGTGGAGACCCTGTCGGCGGAATGACCAAAAAACTTTATGATGATAACATAATGGTTGTAGGAGACGCAGCAGGACAAGTTAACCCATTAACCGGTGGAGGAATCATTTCAGGTATGACCGGTGGAATGTGCGCAGGTCAGGTTGCTGCACAGGCTATCAAAGAGGACTGCTCTAAAAAATTCTTAAAACAGTACGATAAAATGGCTCATGAAGAATTGGACCATGAAATCAAAAGATACAAAAAAGTACAAGAATACCTTTTAACCTTATCTGATGAAGAACTTGACAGTATTGCTCATGCGTTTGAAAATGAAAGCTTTGAGAAAATTTCAACCACTGAAATTGTTAAAAAATTAATTAAAATATCTCCAAAAGCTTTACTTAAATTAGGTAAATTCGTATAGGTGTTCTAATGATTTTGGTTACTGGTGGAGCAGGTTATATTGGTTCCCATACCAATAAGGCATTGCATAATGCGGGATATGACACAGTTATAGTTGACAATCTCTGCAAAGGTTATGAAAATTTTGTCAAATGGGGAAATTTTGAAAACTATGACTTTGGTAAAGACAATATTAGAGAAGTTTTTGAAAAATATGACATAGATGGTGTTATTCACTTTGCTGCTTTTTCATCAGTAGCAGAATCAGTTGAATTTCCTCAAAAATATTTAAAAAATAATTACAAAAACACATTAAATCTCTTAAAAATAATGAGAGAATTTAATGTGGATAAATTTATTCTTTCATCTACAGCTGCTGTTTATGGAAATCCTGAACAGATTCCTATTACTGAAGATACAGAACTAAAACCAATCAATCCTTATGGGCATTCCAAATTCATCACTGAAAAGGCTCTTCAAAGAGAAGCTGATAAAGGTGATTTTAATTATGTATCTTTAAGGTACTTCAATGCCGCCGGAGCTGACTTTGATGGTGAGATAGGGGAACTGCATGATCCTGAAACTCATTTGATTCCTCTGGTTTTAGATGCGGCAATTGGAAAAAGGGACAGCATATCCATCTTCGGAAGCGATTACGACACTCCTGACGGAACTTGCATCCGTGATTATATTCACGTAAATGACCTGGCGGATGCACATATCAAGGCATATGAATATCTGTGCAATGAAAATGAGTCCAATATCTTCAATCTTGGAAATGGTCAGGGATATTCCGTCCGTGAAGTCATAGACATGTGCAAAAAGGTCACAAAATGTGATTTTGAAGTCAAGATGGATGAACGCCGTGAAGGAGATCCGGCAATTTTGATAGCGGATTCAACTAAAATCCACGAAAAATTAGGATGGACTCCTCAATACGATTTACAGCAGATTGTAGAGTCCGCTTGGAAATGGCATAAAAAAATGAATGTAATTTAGGTAATTTTCATGGAAAATGAAAATTTTGAATCAAAAATTGATGTTCGAATAATTGTTCAGGGTTTGGATATTGCTCAGCTGGTTTCAAAGGCTGTTAACAATATTCAGCTTGAACAGGATTACAATATTATTGTTTCATCTATAATTCCAACTACTGAATTGAGCATAGTCAAAAAAGTGGCTAGCGGTGCTGATATCTTGCTCATTGGCGGTTATGGTCATGATGAAACATATAATATTCTTTTCAATGAATTGAAAACTGATTTTAATCATGTTGGATTATTTGATTATAACAATATAATTATTGAAGATGAATCCATTGATTTCAGACTTGCTGAAAAGGAAATATTAAATTCAATAATTAAATCAACATTATCTTATTCTTTAAATTTAATTAACATCCACACTTTAGAAAATAAATTAATGAAAGTAACTCATAATTACAATAATTTACTCGATGATTATAATAAACTCATTAAGGAAAATGAGGTTTTATCCCAGGAGAATAACGAACTGAGGGAAGATATTGATGGGATTAAATCTGATTTTTCAGCATTCAAATTAAGATATGAGGATATTTATTCAAAAGAAATTTTAGAAATTTTTAATCTTGAAGAACTTTGGCAGGAAACTTTCAGACAGGATTTGGAGGATTATTCAAGAATTGTCATAGCTACAGACAAGTTCAGGCCTGAAAACATTATCGTAGGTCAAAACTACATTGCGGCTCAAAGCAAACCAAAAGCTGTTGAATGGCTGAATATTGTTAGAACCGCATTAATATTCGTAGATGATAATTCTGAAGATTTAAAAAAGGATTTAAATAATATTGAAGAAGAAAAAGTTCCAGAAGTTAGAGATTCATATGAGGATATTTCAAACAATTTTGAAAATTTCTGGGATTAAACATTATAATTTTATACTAGTTTTTAGATAACTATTATTATACTATTTTATAGGGAGTTTACAAATGCAAGGTGAGATGGAAGACAAATGCGGTATTGTTGGAATTCATTGTTCAGATAATTCTAAAAATGTTGCATCATTTGTTTATTATTGTTTGTATGCTTTACAGCACAGAGGTCAAGAATCAGCAGGAATTGCTACTTTTAATCCGGAAAATGGTTTAAATTTCTATTGCGGTATGGGTTTAATAACTGATGTATTTAAAGATGAAAAAATCCACAGTTTACAGGGCAGTATGGCAATAGGTCATGTAAGATACTCAACTACTGGTCAGTCAAAATTAGAAAATTCACAACCTTTTGTAACTGATTTTGGTGACGGATTTATTGCAATGGCTCATAACGGAGATATCGTTAATTCCGAAGAGTTAAAAAATGAACTCATTGATGAAGGATTCTATTTCAAGTCAGATAGTGATTCTGAAGTGATTTGTTATTTGCTTAAAAAAGAGCATTATGACAATGGTAAAAATGTTATTGAAGCTATTGAAGCTGTATGTAAGAGACTTGTAGGATCATATGCATTGACAATTTTGGTTGATGGTGAACTGTATGGAGTAAGAGACCCTATGGGAATCAAACCTCTTGCCGTTGCAAAAAGAGATGATGAATTCATTTTAGCATCAGAAACCGTTGCTTTTGATGTTATCAATGCACAATACATTAGAGATATTGTTCCTGGAGAAGTAGTTTACTTTAAAAATGATGAGATTAACTCCCACATGCTGGAAAGTGCTGGAAAATGCAAACTTTCACACTGTATGTTTGAATATGTTTACTTTGCAAGGCCTGACAGTACAATCGACGGAATCAATGTTTATCAAACAAGGATGAATATTGGACGTCAATTGCATAAGCTGTATCCAATCGATGCAGATGTTGTCATTCCTGTTCCGGATTCTTCCATTCCTGCAGCTATAGGTTATTCCAGAGCTTCCGGAATTCCGTATGGTGAAGGATTGATAAAAAATAGGTATGTTGGAAGAACATTCATCATGCCGACACAGGAAGAAAGGGAACTTGCCGTCAGACTCAAGTTAAATCCTATAAAGGAAGCCATCAAAGGCAAAAAAATTATTCTAATTGATGACAGTATTGTAAGAGGAACCACTTCAAAACAATTGCTCGACCTTGTAAAAGAAGCGGAACCTGCAGAAATTCACTTTTTAGTTGGATGCCCTCCTGTAGTTGCTCCATGTTACTATGGTGTTGCGATGGCAACCAAAAAGGAATTGATTGCTGCAAATTATTCTGTTGAGGAAATTCAGGAGCAATTGAACATTGACTCTTTAGGATACATTACATTACCTGCTTTGGTTGATGCAATTGGAATGGATAAGGACGACCTATGTTTAGGTTGTCTGAATGAAGATTATCCTACAGAAATTCCTGAAGGTCTTGAAGCTGAAACCTACTACAAGCCTTAAAAGATTCTTATGGTTGAATTATTAGCTCCTGCAGGAAATTTTATTTCCCTTCGCGCAGTCTTGGAAAATGGGGCAGATGCAGTTTACTTTGGCCTGGATGATTATAACATGAGGGCCAATGCTAAAAACTTTTCTTTAGATGATTTAAGTCAAGTGTCTAAAATTGCTGGCGAATATGGAGCTAAAACTTATTTATGTACAAATATTATTTTAAATGAACGTTTGGCAAGTGAACTTCAAAATAATCTTGAAGCTATTTCAGAAAGTGAAATAGACGGACTTATTTTATCTGACATTGGCTTAATTGAAGATACCGTTTCAAATGGCCTTGAAGCTCACGTAAGCGTTCAGGAAAATGTTACTAATTCTTATACATTAAAGACCCTTAAAAAATTGGGGGCGAAAAGAGCTATCCTTTCAAGGGAATTATCTCTTGATGAAATTACAGACATTACCAGAAAATCACCAATTGAAACTGAAATTTTTATTCACGGTGCAATTTGCATGGCAATTTCAGGAAGATGCTTTTTAAGTTATGGCCTGTATGGAAGAAGTGCAAATTGCGGTGATTGCTTGCAGCCTTGCCGTAAAAACTGGACATTGACATACGAGGAAGGTGATGACAATGTCATTAACTTTAGTGATGTTGATGAGGAGAAGTTCATTATTACAGGAAGTGATGATGGAAGCTATAGAACTAATTTTTTCTCTCCAAAAGACATGTGCATGATTGAATACATTCCCCAGTTAATGGAAAGTGGAGTTGCATCATTTAAGATTGAAGGAAGGGCAAGAAGTCCTGATTATGGTGCAATGGTAACTGGAATTTACCGCCAGGCCATTGACAATTATGAAAAGGATCCTCTGGGGTATGAAGTCAAGGATGAATGGATGGAAGAGCTTTCAAGTGTATTCAATCGTGGATTCGATACAAACTTTTATTTTTCAACACCTTTCGAGACAAGTGATGACAATCAGTCAAAATATATTAAAAAGGACATAGGGCAGGTGGTTAACTATTACAGTAAAGTAAATGCTGCCGAGTTGAGAATTTGGGACGATTTAAAAATTGGGGATAAGATTATTATCCAGGGAAAAACAACAGGTTCCATTACTCACACAATAGATTCCATGCAGATTGAAGGCTGTCCTGTGGATAATGTTGAAAAGGGTTGCAATGTAGCCATTGCTTTACCTTCAAAGGTCAGGCAAAACGATTTTGTATATAAGCTGATTGAAAGGGAATGACTATGTTAATCTGATATTTATTTTTGTATAATCTCATAGTAATATTGAAAAAAATTATATAGGTAATAAATTTTATAATATATTTAAAAAGGAGGTATTCTTATTTTTAGTCCAGACATTGTTTATGAGCATGATAATTTTGTCCTTGAAAGATTTGAATTTGAAAACGGAACAATACTTGAGGATGTTAATGTAGAGTATATTGCAAAAGGCATCCCCAAATATGATGATGAGGGCAAAATCACTAATGCTATTATTGTATGTCACAAGTATGATGGAAATGCCTCTTCACTTGATGATTTGTATGAATTTACCTGTGAAGGAGGTGTTTTTGATTTCCATAAGTATTTTATCATATCAATTTCCTCCTTGGGAACTCCCGGTTCATGCAGTCCTTCCACTACAGGTTTGAGATACAGATTTCCTAAATATTCATTCAAAGATAAGGTAAACTTCAAAAGGCAGGTCCTGAAAGAGAAGTTCAATATTGACCATGTTAAAGGTTTTTTTGGAACTGGAATGGGTGGTTATGAAGTATATATGTGGGCCTGCGAATATCCTGATGAGATGGATTTTATTATTCTTATGAACAGCTCCTATAAAACAAGCGGATATAGATATGCAGTTGCCAGGGGAATCGAAAGTATTATCGAAGCTACTGATGATTTTTACAAGGATGTTTATAATGATTCATTGTCAAGAACAATGGTTTCAATCAATAAGATGTTGTATTCCAATTATTTTTCAAAAAGGTCCTTTCAGAAAATGACCAATGATGAAATTGATGTTTTGATGGATGATCATGCTGAAGAAAAACTGTTCATGGATATCTATGACTTCAAGTTGCAGAACGATTCCATCCTTAATTATGATCTGGAAGATAAGTTATCAAATATCAAAGCAAAGACTTTAGTCATAGCTCCTAAGGATGATTTGTACTTTTCTAAAGAATTTGATATATTGCCTTTGAAGGATTTGATTGCTGATTGTGAAATACAAATTTTTGATTTGTCTGATGAGTATTATGAAGGAAACATTGATTTTGCTGAATTTAGCAATATTCTTTATGGATTCTTGAAGAATTTTGACTGAATTATTTTTTCATAGCGATTTTCTAAAAATATAATATTGATGTTGACAAATATATTTACATACTTCTTAATTGAAATTATGAGAGAATTTTATGATTAAAAAAATAGCTATTTATGGAAAAGGCGGTATTGGAAAAAGCACTACCGTCGCCAATTTGTCTGCCATATGGGGCAGTGATGATTTGAACTGTCTGGTGATAGGATGTGACCCGAAAGCGGACACTACACGTACGTTATATGGCTCTAGAATTCCAACCATAGTCAACACTATAAAAAACAATAAGAATTACACAAGAGATGATCTGGTTTTTAAAGGATTTAAAGATATTTTATGTGTTGAAAGCGGAGGACCGGAACCTGGTGTCGGCTGTGCTGGACGTGGTGTAATTGTAGCTATGAAAAGACTTGAAAAACTGGGCATTTTTGAAGAAGACCTTGATGTTGTCGTATATGATGTGCTGGGTGATGTTGTCTGCGGAGGTTTTTCAGTGCCGCTTCGTGAAAAATATGCTGATGAGGTTCTGATTGTTACTTCAGGAGAATACATGTCCCTTTATGCTGCAAACAATATTGTCCGTGGTGTGAAAAAACTTAAGGGTAACTTGAGTGGAATTGTATGCAACTGCAGAAACGTCGACAATGAAGAGCAGATGGTTTCAGACTTTGCAGAAAGGATAGGAACACATGTAATTGGCACAATCCATAGAAGCAATTTAATTCAGGATGCTGAATTAGATGCAAAAACTGTTGTGGAAAAATATCCTGAAAGTGATGAAGCACAGGAATACCGCAAGCTTGCTTCAAGCATTATGGCCAATGAAAGAATTGCCACTCCGGAACCTATGAGTGATGAGGAATTTGAAGAATTCTTCAGGTCTTATCTGTAAAGATGTATTACTCAACTAATTATTCATCGCCCATTGGCGAAATGTTAATTGCAAGTGACGGTGAAGCTATTTGCGGGACATGGTTTTTTGGCCAGAAACATTTTCCGTCATCTGAAAATCTGATTAGAAATGATAATCTGGCTGTTTTTGATGATGTTAAAAAATGGTTTGATGACTATTTCAATGGTCTGAATCCTGAAATTAATTTCAATCTAAATCCTAGAGGCACGGATTTCAGGCTGAAGGTCTGGAGGATATTGCGAGATATTCCTTATGGCAAAACAATGACATACGGTGAAATTGCTCAAAAGATATCTCCAACAATGTCTGCCCAGGCTGTAGGGGGAGCTGTAAGTCATAATCCGATTGCAGTTATAATACCATGCCACAGGGTTTTGGGAAGCAATGGGAAATTAACAGGTTATGCAGGTGGACTCAGGAGAAAAATTCAGTTGCTGAATCTTGAGCATGGGCAATTTTAATTTCATTGTAAAATTTAGAATAAATATTTAAATAGTTTTTTAAATAGACTCTTTTTAACGGAGGTTTAAAATTGAATTTTAAAAAAGGGGCACTGCTGATATTCATTTTTGTTAGTCTGCTAATATGCGTTGGTGCTGTTTCCGCAGAAAATTCCACTGACATTTCTGTTCAGGATCAGGTATCTGATGATGTAGCTCCTGTTGATGAAGTCCAAAACACTACTTCAGACAATCAGGTTCCAGCTGCTACAAAGCCGGCAGCTACAAAACAATCCAAATCAGTTAAAAAGATTGACACTGATGCTGATGCGGATGATGTTGTTGTAGATTACAAGAAAAATGCATATCTAAAAGTTAAAGTCAAAAATGACGATACTGAAAAACCAATAAAAAACCTTAAATTAAAAGTAAAAGTTTTTACAAAATCAAAAAGTAAAACATACATCATCAAAACAAATTCTAAGGGAATAGCCAAATTCAACACAAAAAGTTTAAAATTAGGCGATCATAAAGTGATTATTTCATCAGCTGACAGTAAATATAAAGTCAGTGAAAATGCCCATATTTTTGTTGGCAAGAAACACACTATAACCCTTAAACCAAATTCCTATAAAAAATTAAAAAATAAGGACGTATTGAGGGTTTATACTAGAAGCGATGATGATGAAAAGGAAATTAAAGTAGCTTTCAAAGGGGTTGCAAAAAAATCAAACATTATCAAGGTGGTTTTTTATCTGAAAAACAAATACACTGGCAAAATTGTCAAAAAGGTTGATTATTCTGATTTTGATAATGGAAAATGGAAATATCCTGATGAAGACTACTCACTTAGGTACACTGCCGTTAAGGTAAAGATTACCTATGTTACAGTTTAAATGGGAACAAAATTTTTCCCATTATATTTTTTTAGATTATTATGGTAACCAAACAAAATAATTATGCTGAATTTGTTAAAGACAATAAAATCCTCAAATCTGCTGTAAATGGATTATATAGGTTTTTGGTAATGTGGATTATCAAATATCATAAGTCTATCCATGGATATGCAATCATGAAGGAATTAGACAGGTTCTTTGAAAATCTGATTGATGAAGGGGTTATAAAAAAATCAAATCCCAGTAAGATATATCCTATTTTAGCACAGATGGAAGATTACGGATTGATCAGTTCTAGATTAAAGCCCCATAAAGATAAGGAAATAAAATTTTATCATATTACGGAAAAAGGAGAATTTTTCCTGAAGTACATTTTTGACAGATTCATTCTTCATGAAAAAAATGACCAATGGAAACTGATTTATGAGGATTTGTCCAATGATTATTCGCAATAGAAAGAATTTTTAATTATCATTCCCTAATTTTAAACAATGAACGTTAATGCTGATGAAAAAATATTTACAAAATCATTCTTTCTTGTTTTTATATCTCTGTTATGCACAGCCTTGGTGATGTATGTATTGATGTCGACTGTTACGGAATATGCGACATCAATGGGCTCATCAGCTACTGTTGCAGGTCTTGTATCTGGAATATATATTTTTGGCGGACTTTGCTCTAGAATCTATTCTGGCAATGCCCTTGAGCGAATCGGATGGAAGAAAACAGCATTAATATTTATGAGCATTCATTTTTTGTCCTGTCTTTTGTATTTCATTGTTCTTGATGTTAATGTTCTTCTGATTGTCAGATTCATTCATGGTATAGGATTTGGAGCATCAGCTAATGCAATAGTTACAATTGCTTCAGATGTCCTTCCAAAAAATCGTTTTGGTGAAGCCTTTGGCTATTTCATGATGGGAACCACATTGGCTGTTGGACTGGGGCCATTTATTGGAGGATTTCTCTATGATGCCGTTGGTTCATACGGATGTTTTTTAAGTGCAGCAATATTTTCAGCTGTTGCTTTAATAAGCATTTCTCTCGTTGATGTTTCAGCCAATGATCCTGCAAACAATCCTCAAATTAGGGCAGATGAGGAATACTCTGGTTTTGAAAAAATATTTGAAAGAGGTGCAATTCCTGTTTCACTTTTCACAGCACTGACAAGTCTTGGATATGTTTCCATCCTCTCATTTTACAGGTTATATGCTGCTGAAGTGAACTTAACATCAATCTTTTCATGGTTTTTCATTATATATTCTCTTGTTCTTATTCTCTCACGGCCGATTGCAGGCAGGATTCAGGATAGGGGTGGAGATATGATAATATGTGTAGTTGGAATTGTGGCACAGTCTGTTGGACTGTTTTTAATTGCTGTTTTTCCGTCAACATTAACCGTAATTGTCTGTGCAGTATGCGCTGCATTGGGTTTCGGAACTCTCAACTCTGCATGCACAACTATCGTCACAAGGAATGTTTCTCAAAATCGCAGGTCCTATGCTGTATCGACATTTTTCATATTCTGCGATGCTACAATGGGCTTTGGACCAGCACTTTTGGGATTATTCGCATCAAACGGATATGCGCCAGTATATCTGATTTCATCAATAATAACAGTTTTAGCTCTCCCTATATGTTTATTTGCCTTAAAAAGTTTTGAATAGTTAATATTTTTTCATGTTACATTGTTATATTTAAATTATATTCGGATAATATGCAATTTAATCGATGAAAAGCTCTATTTTTTTAAGGGAATTCCCCATAATTCTGTAATTAACTTTTTTTAATTATTTCATTAGATTATTGTTATTATGATGTTGGATTTT
>NZ_SUTM01000005.1:0-105641 GCF_015062935.1 Methanobrevibacter sp.
AAAAATTAGAAAAGAAAAAAATCTTGCTCCTCAAAAATTTTTTAATCCGAATCACTTAAGTTTTTGAAAGAGCCAATCTAAAATTACATTTATTGAACAATATTATAATTTATTCGTAAAAACTATTTATATGTTTAAAAATAATAATGAATATTATGATATTATGGAATAAACATCAAGAAAAACTATTTTTTTTAAACTCAAAAAATTTCGCATCGCCAAGACAACTTTTCTATAAAACCGAAGACGGGAGATATCTTGCATACTGGCCTAAAAAATATAGGGGCAGAAAATCAACTCTTCAGGCCAGAAATTCTCTGATAGGCAACTATACTGAAAAATGGGTTGCAGACCTGTTTGAAGAGATAATTGATGATGAAAATCTCCACATTGTCCAGCAGGCAAGAATCCCTTCAGTAGGAATCACCTCAAAATCCCCTGCAGATATTGCCGTTGCAACATCAGATAACAAAATTTTAAAAGCGTCACAGGTAAAACTTATATGTGAGGTAAAAATGTCATTGGTGTGGAACTGGGAATATGACCCTCGCCAGGATAATATTTGTGAGGTCGGGGATTTCAGAACCCATCAGGGAAAGCCAAGTTTCACACGTTCGGATTCTGTCTTAAAAGCTATAGGCAAATGCATTGACATTAGGGTTTCAAATCTGGAATCAAGTAAAATACCAATAATTGTTGTGGGAAATGCACCGCTGTCAAACGGATTTTCAAAAAAAGCGGATTACTTGAAACATGCCGGGCTGATTCAGGGATTCTGGTCACTAAATCCGTTCCCGCTAAATCATGGAAATACCCGAAAATCCACACCTAAAAAAGGATTTTACAGATTTGACAACACCTCCGAGTTAAAAAGGCATCTGAATCAATTGTTCGACCAGGACTTGAATTTCTTTTCAGGCATGCAAAGTCCTGAAAGTCTTGGGAAAATGATTGAAATAGCTGATAGACAGGACAGTTATGAAAATAAGGGATTAAAATTTTTAAATCTCCTAAAGAGGTCTTAATGTGGTAAGAAAAACGGAAAGTTCATCATTCGGTTCTGTGTTGAGGGAATCTCACAATTCCAAAAAATTTTACAGTGCAAAACTATTCGATCAATTCAAAATCCCGAAAAACATAGAGTTCAAGGAAAATAAAATAGAAAATAGTGACTTAAATAAAATTTACTGCAAATCCAGTGAGGACATGAGTGAAATACCTGATGACAGTGTTCATCTCATGGTTACCTCACCTCCGTATAATGTCGGAAAGGAATATGATGAGGACTTGTCACTGGACGAGTATCTCAGACTTCTGAGTTCTGTTTTTGGCCAGTGCTATAAGAAACTGGTCACAGGAGGGCGTGCCTGCATTAACATTGCAAACATCGGCAGAAAGCCATACATTCCTCTTCATGCAATGCTTATTGAAATAATGCTTGATTTGGGATTTTTGATGAGAGGTGAAATAATCTGGGACAAGTCAGCAAGTGCAGGAGGATCATGCGCATGGGGAAGCTGGATGTCAGCATCCAATCCTGTATTAAGGGATTACCATGAATATATTCTGGTTTTTTCCAAGGGTTCATATTCAAAAAACAAGGCTCAGGAAAAGCGCGATACAATTGCCAAGGATGATTTTATTCAGTGGACAAAAAGCATATGGACATTTCCTGCAGTCAATGCCAAAAAAATAGGCCATCCTGCACCATTTCCAATCGAATTGCCGCACCGTTTAATAAATCTTTACAGCTATGAGGGAGATGTTGTTTTAGACCCATTTTGCGGAAGCGGAACAACATGCATTGCAGCTTTACAGAATAACAGAAATTATGTCGCTTATGAAATTAATCAGGACTATGTGGATTTGGCTCAAAAAAGAATTGATAATCATAAATTTATTTAATAATGTTTTCCAAATATAATATTATAAAATAATTGTGGGATTATTATGGATACACCAATAGTGATATTGAATTATAAAACATATTTGGAATCAAGTGGTATAAAAGCTTTGGAACTTGCGCATGCTCTGGAAAGTGCTGCAAACGAATCAGGAATTACTATGGTTGCAGCTCCTCAGGCAGCAGACATATACAGAATCAGTCAAGAAGCTTCACTCCCTGTTTTTGCTCAACATATTGACCCTATTTCACCAGGGGGACATACCGGTTCTAACTTAATCGATACTTTAATAGAAGCAGGTGTAAGCGGTTCATTAATCAATCATTCAGAACAAAGAATGAAATTGGCAGACATTGATGAAGTCATTAAATTATGTAAGGCTAATGAAATAGAATCCTGTGTCTGTACCAACAATATTGAAACTTCAAAAGCTGTAGCAGCACTCAATCCTGTTGCAGTAGCTGTTGAACCTCCTGAATTGATAGGTACTGGAATTCCTGTATCTCAGGCACAGCCTGAAGTTGTTGAAGATACAGTCAATGAGGTCAAAGCTATCAACAAAGACATTAAGGTATTGTGCGGTGCTGGAATCACTACTGGTGATGATATGAAAGCCGCAATGGATTTGGGTGCTGATGGAGTATTGCTCGCATCAGGAATTATTAAGGCAGAAAGTCCAAAAGATGCTTTACTTGATTTGGTAAGTAAATTATAATGATTATGAGTGAGAGAAATGGCTGAATTTAATACAATTGATGACTTTGATGTAGAAAATAAAACCGTACTTGTAAGAATCGATGTTAACTCTCCTGTTGACCCTGGTTCTGGAATCATCCTGGATGATACAAGATTGAAATTGCATGCAAAAACAATTAAGGAATTGTCCAATAAAGGAGCTAAAGTTGTTATTCTTGCTCATCAAAGCCGTCCTGGTAAAAAGGACTTTACAACTTTATTTCAACATGCAGAAGCTTTATCAGACATTTTAAATTTAAGAGTAAAATATGTAGATTCTCTTTTCTCATCCTTGGCTAAGGATGCTATCCGTAATTTAAAACCACATGAAATATTACTTCTTGAAAATGTACGTTTCTTCTCTGAAGAATCCCTTTCAAGAACCCCTGAAGAGCAATCTAAAACCTTACTTGTAAGGCATTTATCTCCTTTAATTGATTATTTTGTCAATGATGCATTTGCTGCGGCACATCGTTCACAGGCATCCCTTATAGGTTTTACAGTCAACACTCCATCTGCCGCAGGACGTGTCATGGAAGAGGAACTCACTGTAATTCAATCCGCTTTGGATAATGTTGAACATCCTTGCGTATTTTTACTTGGTGGAATGAAACCTGATGACTCAATTGACGTTATGGAAAATGTATTGAGCAACGGAACTGCAGATTCCATTTTAACAACAGGTATTGTTGGAAACATTGTATTATGGGCTGCAGGTGTAGATATTGGTCAAGTCAACAGGGATTTCATAGCAAGCAGAGGATATGAAGACATGGTTGAAAAATCCAAGGAATTAATCGAAAGGTTTGGTGACAAGGTTAAATATCCTATCGATGTTGCATGTGAAATTGACGGTAAAAGAGTGGACATTGATTTTGAAGAAATTCCAAACGAAGCGATTTTCGACATTGGTGTTAAAACCATCAATTATTATGCAAAAGAGATACGTGATGCAAAATATATATTTGCCAACGGTCCGGCAGGTGTGTTTGAAGATCCTAAATTTGCAATGGGAACTGAAGACTTAATCAATGCAATGGCTAAATCAAATGGATTTTCACTTATTGGTGGAGGTCATATTGCAGCTGCAACTGCAGGTCTTGGTTTAGAAGACCAGATGAGCCATTTAAGTAGTGGTGGTGGAGCATGTATCAGCATGCTTGCAGGTAAAGACCTTGCTGCTGTAGAAGCTCTTAAAAATAGTAAAAAATAATATTTTTTTACTTTAACTTTTTTTTTAAAAAATAAAATTTAGCTATTGAAAATTTCCAATAGCTCTTCGGATGATTTTTTCGGATTATCGGAGCTCATTATTGCACTTACAACAGATAATCCTGCAATTCCGGTGTTTTTTAGTTCGTGTGCATTTTCCAGTGAAATTCCACCTATTGCAACAACGGGAATGTCAATTGACTCGACAATTTCTTTCAGGTCATCTTTTGTTATTTTTGGAGCGTCATCCTTGGTTTGTGTAGGAAATACCGCACCGGTTCCAATGTAGTCTGCTCCGTCTTTTTGGGCTTTTTGAGCTTCATCGATTGTGGCTGCAGAAACTCCCAGTATTTTATCTTCTCCGATAAGTCTTCTGGTGACATCACACGGCATGTCTGACTGGCCCACATGAACTCCGTCAGCATCAATGGCCAGTGCAACATCCACTCTATCATTAATTATTAACGGAACATTGTATTTTGTTGTAATGTCCTTTACTTTTAATGCCAGATTATAGAAATCTAAAGTTTCAGCAGTTTTTTCTCTAATTTGAACTACTGTTGTTCCGCCTTTAATTGCTTCTTCAATAGTGTTCAGGAATTTTTCTACATCGTCGCTTTTATCGGTGACGAGGTATAATGATAAGTCTAGGTTTTTCATAGTATCTTGATATTTGATTCGTTGATTAAGCTTTCTGCGGTTGTTTTGTAAAGATAATCAATTAGGTATGCTCTAAATGAGCCTGTTCCTTCATCCTTTTCTTCAACTTTTGCTCTTGCTTTTTCACCTGCAAGGTTCATTGCCAATATTGCAACAAGGCTTCCTTCAAGAGGACTTGATCCGCCCACGCAGCTTCCGACAATGGAGGATAGCATGCATCCGCTTCCTGTAATCAAAGGCATCATGTCGTCTCCGTTGTCAATTGCTATTGTGGTTTCCCCGTCACTTAAAATGTCTATAGGTCCGCTGGCCAATATTGTTGTATTAAGTTTTTTTGCAAGTTCCTTGATGATATTTCCGTTATCCTGCAGGTTTTCTTCAGTGATGATGTCATTGATGTTTACGTCAACGCCTTTTGCGGCATTGTTTTCGTCAATGACTCCTGTTAATTTTGCAATTGCTTTTATTTCACTTATGTTTCCTCGAATTGCCGCCATTTGGTATTTGTTGATTAAATCCAATGTGGTTCTGTTTCTAAGTTCTGTTACTCCGACTCCAACAGGGTCCAGTGTTATTGGTGTATTTGTTTTGTTTGCTGTTTTTGCGCTTATGTGCATTGATTTCACTTGGTCTTTGCTTAATTTTCCTATGTTTATGACTAATGCATCTGCTATGGTTACTACTTCCTCCAGTTCTTCTGCATCTTCTGCCATAAATGGGGATCCTCCGATTGCAAGGACTGCATTTGCACAATCGTTTATTGTCACTGAATTTGTTATGCAGTGTGTCAATGGGTTTTTTTCTCGGATTTGCGCTAATGTTTCATCAATTTTTTCAAGGATTTCAGATTCATTATTTATCATGATTATTAATTATAAATTTTTTATTATTTATATTTTAATGAAATTTTCATGATTTATAGTAAAGTATTTAAATAACTTTTAATATAGAATATATTGTTATATGATATTAACATCATGCCTCGGTGGCTCAGTCTGGTAGAGCGCGAGACTTGTAATCTCGTGGTCGCGGGTTCAATTCCCGTCCGGGGCTTTAATTTATATTCCACATTTCAATTTTTTTATACAATATTGAAAATTATAGTAACATTTATATACTATGGAATATAGATTATCATTAGTATGTTATCTGCATACTCTTTTGTATGTGGGTCCGTAGGGTAGCTTGGTCGATCCTTTGGGCTTTGGGAGCCTGAGACTCCGGTTCAAATCCGGGCGGACCCATTTTCCCGCCTTAGCTCAATTTGGCAGAGCGTTGGACTGTAGATCCAAATGTTGCTGGTTCAAGTCCGGCAGGCGGGATTTAGTATTTATTTATTTGAGTCATATATATTTTTCATGAAAAAATATCTTTTTTTCGTAACCTTTATATATGATGAAAATTATACTAATTAATAGTGTATTTGTAAGTTGTGTGCCTTGGTGGTGTAGGGGCTATCATGTGGGCCTGTCGAGCCCGCGACTCGGGTTCAAATCCCGGCCAAGGCGTTCAGATTTATGAGTCATGTAGGCCTGTAGCTCAGTCTGGCAGAGCGCTTGGCTTTTAACCAAGCGGCCGCGGGTTCAATTCCCGTCAGGCCTGTTTCTAATTTTATATTTTAACTTTTCTATCGGAGGAAAAAATTTGAAAATTGATATTCAAGACCATAAACTCGTACCTAAACATGAAATTATGAGCGAAGAAGAAATTTCTGAAGAATTTAGTGACGTAGATTATGATTTTAGAGACCTTCCTAAAATAAGAGCTAATGATCCTGTTGTAGAAGCTATCGGAGCTCAACCAGGTAATGTTTTAAGGATTACTCGTGATAGTCCTACTGCTGGTGAATATATTACTTATAGGATTGTAGAAGGTTAATTTAGTTTTTAATATAATTTTAGAGAGAATGGATATATTTTGATTTCTGTATTTTTTGTTTTTTTAGAAATTCATTATATTTGAACTTAGTTTGAGAGGAATTATCTTAAATAGGAGATAGTTATGAGTAAATTAAGAATAATGATTAAATGAATTAGTTGTTAGGTTATATCCTAACGTATCTGTTATTTTTATTTATTTATTATTTTTATTGCGTTACGTAATGCTGGAGGATGTCCATGACAGAGAATAACTGGAAATTAGTTGATGCATTTTTTGACAAGTATGACTTGGTTGATCACCATATCAAATCATACAACGATTTTGTAAACCATAGGATTCAAAATATTATTGATATTACTGAACCTATCACTTTGGACGACGGTAAATACACTTTAAAAACTGGTAAAGTACGTATTGAAAAACCATCCAACAAAGAAGCAGACGGGTCCAGTAGTGAAATTGATCCTACTGAAGCAAGACTTAGGAATTTGAATTATTCAGCGGACATGTATCTTGAAATGGCATTGAATGAAGAAGGAGAAGACAATCCTTTGGAAGAAGTATATATTGGTGAATTGCCAGTAATGCTTAAATCCGATATCTGCCATCTCAATGGACTCAGTGCTGAAGAATTAATTGAAAAACATGAAGACCCTCAAGATTTAGGTGGTTACTTTATTGTAAACGGTTCTGAAAGAGCTGTTGTAACAATGGAAGAGATTGCACCGAACAAAATTATTCTTGAACGTTTAGGGGAAGTTGAAGAAAGACATGCTAAGGCTGTTGTTACTTCCATCAAAAGTGGTTTCAGAGCAAGAATTACTTTAGAATACAAAAAACCACGTAAAAATGGTGTATTTTTAAGAATTTCCTTCCCGTACCTTCCTGGTGAAATTCCACTCGTAATCTTATTAAGGGCACTTGGTTTATCCACAGATGAAGAAATCATTACAAAAATATCTGATGACAACAACTTCCAGATGATGATTGCGGATGATATCCAAGTATCTCTTGAAGCTTTGAAATTGGATCAAAATGAAATGGACGGCATGACTTTAGACGAAAGAAAACAATACCTGCAAGATGCTGCTATCAAATACATAGGAAATAGGGTAGCTAAAAACATGCCTAAAGATTATCGTATCAAACGTGCAAAAGATGTCGTAAATCGTTATCTGTTACCTCACATGGGTACTGAAGAAGACAAATGTTACGATAAAGCTATTTACTTAGCTGAAATGACTGAAATGTTACTTGAAGTTATTGAACAAAAAAGAGAACCACACGACAAGGACCACTATACCAACAAAAGACTCAGAGTATCTGGAGATTTAATGGAAGATTTATTCAGAGTTGCTTTCACTAACTTAACCAGAGATATGAGCTATCAGCTTGAAAGAAGTCTTTCACGTGGTAAAGAACTCTCAATTAAACAGGCAGTTCGTAGTGATGTTTTAACCGAAAACATTAAGCACGCTATCGCTACCGGTAATTGGGTAGGTGGAAGAGCTGGTGTAAGTCAGCTGTTGGACAGAACCAGTTACATGGGTACTCTTTCCCACTTAAGACGTGTTGTATCTCCTTTAACAAGAAGTCAACCTCACTTCGAAGCAAGAGATTTGCACCCAACACAATTCGGTAAAATATGTCCTAACGAAACTCCGGAAGGACCTAATTGTGGTTTGGTTAAAAATTTAGCATTGTTATGTAATATTTCTGAAGGTTCAGATGAACAAGCTATTATTGATGTTATTGAACAAATGGATGTTGATTTAATTTAAGGAGGTGGAATGTTGTCTAAAAAAATTAATGCTAAGTTAAAAAGAGCTTTTTATTATTTTGGTTGTGACAAAGTAGCTCCATACTATGAAGTTATAGGAAGAATTGAAAAGTTACAGGAACTTTCTAAAGATGATGAAGATTTAGCTCAAAAAGTAAATGAACATGCTGATGCTATTGAAAGTTATTATGATACTCCTGAAAGTAAAGAAGATGAATCTTTAGTTGCTGATTTTACTAAAGATGAACCTAGAAAAAGCTGGGAATCTTATAAAGATGATTTCGGTGAAGTAGATTTCACTGATGATGGTGAAATTGAACCTGTTGAAGCTGTTGAAGATGAAACTGGTATTGAACTTGCCGAAGATGAAGGTGATATTGAGCCTGTTGATGCTGAAGATGATGGCGATATTGAGCCTGTTGATGCTGAAGATGGTGAAGGTGATATTGAACCTGCTGAAGAGGATGACGTTGAGGAAATCGAACCTGTCGAACCGGTCATTGCCGAACCTGAACCAGTTGCACCGGTTGAAGATTATAAGGCTCCAACCAAAATTTACATTAACGGTGAACTTTTAGGATACTGTAAAAATCCAAAAGAATTCACCCAGGAAATGAGAGAAAAAAGAAGAAACGGTGAAGTCTCTCATGAAATGAACATTACTTATTATGAAGATAATAATGAGATATACATATTCAATGATCCTGGTAGGGCAAGAAGACCATTAATCATTGTTAAAGATGGTGTCCCACTCCTGAAAGAAGAACATTTAAACAAAGTTGCAAACGGAAAGTTAAAATGGGATGACCTGATTAACAACGGTCTTATTGAATACTTGGACGCTGAAGAAGAGGAAAACTCATACATTGCTATGACTTTAGCAGATTTAGAACCTGAAAACGATGAACACACTCACTTAGAAATCGACCCTGCAACAATGCTTGGTATTTGTGCAGGAATTATTCCATTCTCTGACCACAATTCCTCTCCAAGGAACACCATGGAAGCGGGTATGACAAAACAGGCTTTAGGTTTATATGTTTCAAACTATGCATTACGTACTGATACAAGGGCTCACCTGTTACACCACCCTCAAACTCCAATCGTTAAAACACGTATTATTGACTCAACTAATTATGACTTAAGACCTTCCGGTCAGAACTTTGTTGTAGCTTTAATGTCCTATGAAGGATATAACATGGAAGACGCAATGGTTATCAACAAAGGTGCACTCGAAAGAGGTTTAGCAAGATCTTCTTTCTTCAGAGCATATGACACTTCAGAAAAAAGATACGCTGGAGGTCAAGTGGACAAATTTGAAGTTCCAGACAAAAACATTAAAGGATACAGGTCAGAGGAAGCTTACAGAAACTTGGATGAAGACGGTGTAGTAAACCCTGAATCATATGTTGAATCCGGTGATGTATTAATTGGAAAAACATCCCCTCCAAGATTCTTAGAAGAAGACTTCGGTACTGTTGCTGACAGAAGAAGGGAAACTTCCGTAACTGTAAGACACGGTGAAAAAGGTATTGTCGATGCAGTTCTTTTATCCGAAACAGTTGAAGGTTCAAGATTAGCTAAAATCAGAGTAAGAGATACCAGGCAACCTGAATTTGGTGATAAATTCGCATCAAGACACGGTCAGAAAGGGGTTGTCGGTTTAATATTATCTCCTGAAGACATTCCATTTACAGAATTTGGTGTTGTTCCTGATTTAATCGTAAACCCTCACGCTATCCCATCCAGGATGTCCATCGGACAGGTATTGGAAATGGTAGCTGGTAAAGCAGGCTGTCTTGAAGGTGAAAGAGTTGACGCAACTCCATTCAACCAGGCACTTGAAGGTGAAATCAAACAGCAACTTATCAATCACGGATTTGAATCTGCAGGATGTGAATCATTATACAGCGGTGTAACCGGTGAAAGAATTGATGCCGAAATATTTGTAGGAGTGGCATATTACCAGAAATTACACCACATGACTACCGATAAAGTTTACGCTCGTTCCAGAGGTCCAGTACAAGTACTTACACGTCAACCTACTGAAGGTAGAGCACGTGAAGGTGGTTTAAGATTTGGAGAAATGGAAAGAGATTGTCTTATCGCACACGGTGCAGCTTTAACATTGAAAGAAAGACTCCTTGATGAGTCTGACAAATACGAAGCTATAGTATGTGAAAACTGTGGAATGTTAGCTGTATATGACAGGAACAAAAACAAGAAATACTGTCCTATCTGCGGAGATGTAGAAACTTATCCTGTTGAAATTTCATACGCATTTAAATTATTATTAGACGAACTTAAGAGTTTATGTATTTTCCCTAAATTAGTTTTAGGAGACAAAGCATAATTGAATTTATAAAAGGAGCCAATACATGACAGATTATTATATTAAAAAAATTGAGCAAATTAACTTTGGTTTAATGTCTCCTGAGGATATTCGTAAAATGTCTGTAGTAACTGTAGAATATCCTGATACTTATGGGGATGATGGTTTTCCTATTGAAAAAGGTTTAATGGACCCTCGTTTAGGTATTATTGACCCTAGTTTAGTATGTAGAACTTGCGGTTTTAAAGGTGGGGATTGTCAAGGTCACTTCGGTAGTATTGAACTTGCAAGACCTGTTATTCATGTTGGTTTTGGTGACGTTATCCACAAAATCTTACGTTCCACCTGTAATGAGTGTGGCCGTGTTCTTCTAAACGATGAACAAATTGAATACTACTCTGAAAAAATCCATGAAGCAATGGACAACAAGGAAAGCATCAACAACATCCTGAAAGAGGTATACAAAGATGCTAAAAGGGAATTAAAAAATATGCCTGAAGACGAAGATGAGGAAATTGACCTCAAATACTGCTGCCCTCACTGTGGCGCACCTCAGGAAGCTATCATTTTAGATAAACCTGTTACAATTCGTCAAGGTGATTATAAATTAACTCCTTCCGAAGTAAGGGAAAGACTTGAAAGAATTACTGATGATGATGCATACATCTTAGGAGTAAATGCAGAAGTTGCAAGACCTGAATGGTTAGTACTTACAGTATTGCCTGTTCCTCCTGTAACAGTAAGACCTTCCATTACTTTGGATACCGGTGAAAGATCAGAAGACGACTTGACTCACAAGCTCGTGGATATCCTAAGAATCAATCAGCGTTTACTTGAAAACATGGAAGCAGGAGCTCCACAACTGATTGTTGAAGACTTATGGGAGTTATTACAATATCACGTTACAACTTACTTTGATAATGAAGCATCAGGTGTTCCTCCTGCAAGACACAGGTCAGGAAGACCACTCAAAACCTTAACCCAAAGGTTAAAAGGAAAAGAAGGAAGGTTCAGATCCAACCTTTCCGGTAAACGTGTAAACTTCTCTGCACGTACAGTTATTTCACCAGATCCTAACATCAGTATCAACGAGGTCGGTGTACCTGAAATGATTGCAAAAGAAGTTACCGTACCTGTTCACGTAAACGAATGGAACATTGATGAAATCAGAGGATACATTGAAAACGGTCCTGATATTCACCCTGGTGCAAACTATGTAATCAACGGCAATAAGAAAAGAAGGGTTACTGAAGATACCAAAGAGTTCATTTTAGAACAGTTAGAACCTGGTTTCATTGTCGAAAGACACTTGAAAGACGGGGACATGGTTCTCTTCAACAGACAACCTTCCCTTCACAGAATGAGTATGATGGCTCACGAAGTAAGGGTATTGCCTTACAAAACTTTCAGATTAAACCTATGTGTATGTCCTCCATACAATGCTGACTTTGACGGGGACGAAATGAACATGCACGTTTTCCAGACTGACGAATCACGTGCTGAAGCTAAATCATTAATGCGTGTTCAAGAACACATATTATCTCCTAGGTTCGGTGGACCGATTATCGGTGCTATTCACGACCACATTTCAGGAGCTTACCTTTTAACCCGTGACGGTGTGGAATTCACTGAAGAAGAAGCTTTACAAATCATCCGTAAATCTCACTTGGCTATTCCACCACTCAAATCAGGTCAATGGGTTTTAAAATACGACCCTGAAGCTAGTGAAGAATCATTCATATTCAAGGACAAAGGAGATAAATGGACTGGAAAAGAATTATTCTCACTATTATTACCTAATGACTTAAACTTATCATACAGTGCTGAGATTTCAAAATGTCCTGTAGTATATCCTCCTGAAGACGCTACTGTTGTAATCAAAAACGGTATCCTGACTCAAGGGGTTATCGACGAATCCGCTTACGGTTCATTTTCAGGTAAAATCTTAGATAAAATCGTTAAGGAATACGGTCCTGGAAGAGCAAAAGAATTCTTAGACAGATCAACTGACCTTGCAATCTGCGGAATCATGAAAACAGGAATCACCACTTCATTAAACGATGAGGAAATTCCTGAAGAAGCTCAAGACCGTATTAACGAGCACTTGAATAAGAAGATGGAAGAAGTAGATATGCTTGTTCAATCTTATGAAGAAGGCTATCTCCAAGCTTTACCTGGTAGAAGTTTAGAAGAAACCTTAGAGATGAAAATCATGCAGGTTCTCGGGGAAGCTAGGGATATGTCTGGTAGTATTGCAGAAAATTACCTTACCATGGGTAAACAGTCTCCGGATGATTCATACGAACATGTGATGGCTGTTGAAAACCACTCTGTAGTAATGGCACGTACTGGTGCTAGGGCATCCATGTTGAACCTTACTCAGATTACTGCTTGTGTAGGACAACAGGCAGTTAGGGGTGGACGTATCGAAAGGGGTTACCTTAACAGAACCTTACCTCACTTCAAGAAAGGTGAGTTAGGGGCTAAAGCGAAAGGATTTGTTCACTCAAGTTACAAATCCGGTCTTGACCCAATTGAGTTCTTCTTCCACGCAATGGGTGGAAGAGAAGGTCTTGTAGATACAGCTATTCGTACAGCGCAATCCGGTTACATGCAGAGAAGACTTGTTAACGCACTTCAGGACTTGCAAGTTAAACCATCCGGACTTGTTACCGATAACCAGGGTAATGTTATCCAAACCATGTTTGGAGAAGATGGGGTAGACCCTGCAAAATCTGACTTTGGTAAACCAGCTGACTTAAACAAGCTTATTGACGAAATAAGAATGGAAGGTAAGTAGGTGTAACTATGGAAGATGTTATAAACAAAGTAATAGAAACTATTGCTAAATTAAATGAAGAAGAAAATCTTGATATAGCTTTTCCAGATAGTTATATCGAAGAATTAGCTGAAAAAACTGTCCAAAAAGAGTTAACTGATGATGAGTTAGCTGAACTCATCCGTAAACTCAAGGCTGCCTATGACCGAGCTCACGTTGAAGCTGGAGAGGCTGTTGGAACAGTAGCTGCACAATCTGTTGGTGAACCTGGTACTCAGATGACTATGCGTACTTTTCACTATGCAGGGGTAACTGAGTTAAACGTAACATTAGGTCTTCCAAGGCTTATTGAAATCGTTGACGCAAGAAAAGATATTGCTACTCCAACAATGGATATTTATTTTGATGAAGAAAGACGTAATGATGAAGAATTTGTAAGGACTTTAGCTAACCAGATTGGTAAAAGTACTATAAATGATATTCTTTCTGATTTCAATTTAAATTATGCTACTATGGAAGTAGAAGCAGTTTTAGATGATAAAAAAATTAGAGAAAAAAGACTTGATAAAGAAGAGATTAATGCCATTATTGAAAAGACTTTCAAAAAGGCTACAATTAACAATAATCATATCATTATACCTTCTTCAAAGAATGACAAATCCGATTCCAAATTTGAAATTCGTGAACTTCGTCTCTTGGCGGACAAGGTTCGTGACTTGCAGATCAGTGGAATTAAAGGTATAGGTAAAGTTATTATCCGTCGTGATGATGAATGGATTATTCACACAGAAGGATCCAACCTTAAGGAAATTCTTGATATGGAAGGTATAGATCATGTGAGAACAACCACCAACAACATTCATGAAATCGGTGAGGTTTTAGGTATTGAAGCGGCTCGTCAGTCAATCATTGATGAAGCTCAAAAAACACTTTCCGAACAGGGTCTTAGTGTAGATGTAAGACATATCATGTTGGTTGCTGATATCATGACTGCAGAAGGTGTTGTAAAATCCATCGGAAGACATGGTATTAGTGGTGAAAAATCAAGTGTATTAGCTCGTGCAGCTTTTGAAGAAACTGGTAAACATTTACTTAACGCAAGTATTCGTGGTGAAGTAGATGATTTAACAGGTATCATCGAAAATATTATTATTGGACAACCAATACCTCTTGGTACCGGTTCTGTCGGTGTCAAAATGGATTATAAAAATGAATAGGAGGCTAGATGATGGACGTAGATAGAGGAATCAGAGTAGCTGTCGATACTGGTGATGTAGTATTAGGCTCTGAAAAATCAATTCAATCTTTAAAATTAGGAAAAGGCCAACTCGTTGTTGTTGCTGCTAACGCTCCTAAAGAAATTCTTGAAGATGTTGAATACTATGCAAATCTTTCCGAAATTCCATCCTTAGTATATGATGGAACTAGTGTAGATTTGGGTTCTGTTTGTGGTAAACCTTTTACTGTTGCTACATTAATCGTAAACGATCCAGGAGATTCTACAATATTAGACGATTTGAGGTAGATTTAAGTGTCTATTAAATTTAGTGCAAATGAAATTAGATACATAGCTCTTTTCGAAAATATGACTGGAGCAATGGTTAAAGATTGCATTATCGATGATGAACATGGAAAAGTTACTTTTGTTGTAAAAAATGGTGACATGGGACTTGCTATTGGTAAAAAAGGAAGTTCAGTTTCTAAAGTTCAAAGAGCAGTAGATAAAGGCGTTGAGATTATTGAATTAGACGATGATCCAATACAATTTATTAAGAATGTTTTATCACCTGCAAAATTGCAAACTGTTAAGATTAGTCAAAAACAGTCAGGCGAAAAAATAGCTACTGTCACAGCGGATAATACTAATAAACGTATTGCTATCGGTAAGAATGGAATCAATATTGAAAGGGCTAAATTATTAGCAAATAGACAGCATAATATTGATAATATTATTTTAAAATAGCCTTTGCGCTATTTTATTTTAATTTATTTTTTTTAAAAAAACTACTTTTTTTATTTTTATTATATAAGAAATACATACCTTTATAAAGGTTGAAATATATATTTTATCTTAAGATATCTGTACTTTTTTAATAACATGACTATGTGTGCTTTTTGTCATTGTTTTGAATTTTATTTCAAGATATCTTCTTTTAGATAAGTTAATTATCTAAATTAATTATTATTACTGATTGTATCTTAGAATTTAGATTGTACTATTAGTCTATAGTATAAATCGCAGCGGTGGATTCTCAGATACGCTTAACAAAAAGATTTAGAGGAAAAAATATGCCAGGACTTTTTGCTGCAAAAAAACTTAAAAAAAATAGACAAAATTTTAAGTGGAAAGATGTAGATTACAAAAGAAGAGCTTTAAGATTAGACGTTAAAGCAGATCCTCTCGAAGGAGCTCCTCAAGCTAGAGGTATTGTAATCGAAAAAGTAGGGATAGAAGCAAAACAACCAAACTCTGCTATCCGTAAATGTGTACGTGTTCAATTAATTAAAAACGGTAAACAATTAACTGCTTTCGCACCAGGTGACGGAGCTATCGGATTTATCGATGAACACGATGAAGTTATGATTGAAGGAATCGGTGGACCATCCGGAAGATCCATGGGTGATATTCCTGGAGTCCGTTGGAAAGTTTCCAAAGTTAACAACGTAGCTTTATCAGAAATGGTAAGTGGAAAAATAGAAAAACCTGTAAGATAAGGTGGTTATATTTATGAGTAAATTATTCGGAAAATGGGATCTCGATGAAGTAAAAGTTGAGGACTTGGGTTTAGTCAAATATATCTGCTTAGATGAAACTTTAGTTCCACATACTTCTGGTAGACACGTAAAAAGACAATTCGCAAAATCTAAAGTATCAATCATTGAAAGATTAATGAACAAAATCATGAGAACTCATCTCAACTCAGGTAAGAAAAACATGGCTTACAACATTGTAAAAGATGCTTTAGAAATCATTAATAAAAGGACTAAAAAGAATCCTGTTCAAGTTTTAGTTACTGCAGTTGAAAACACTGCACCTCGTGAAGAAACAACTCGTATCAAATACGGTGGTATCGGATACCAAGTAGCAGTTGACATTTCTCCACAAAGAAGAGTTGACCTTTCATTAGGTTTCTTGACTAGAGGTACTTTACAATCTTCATTCAAAAACAGAAAATCTGTTGCTGAATGTTTAGCTGATGAATTAATTCTTGCTTCTGAAGAAGATTCAAGAAGTTTCGCTTTACAAAAAGCTGAAGAGAAAGAAAGAGTTGCTAAAGCAGCACACTAATCATATTATGTTTATATCTTAGGTGGTTATTTTGAGTAGAAGAGACAAAATGATTGCAAAAATCAAAGAGTTAATGTACGAACCTGAACAAATCAGAAACATTGGTATCTGTGCTCACATCGATCACGGTAAAACCACTTTATCTGATAACCTCCTCGCAGGTGCAGGAATGATTTCCGAAGAACTTGCTGGAGACCAAAGATTCTTGGATTTCGACGAACAAGAACAAGCACGTGGTATTACCATTGATGCAGCTAACGTATCTATGGTACACGACTACAAAGACAGTGAGTATTTAATCAACTTAATCGATACTCCTGGTCACGTTGACTTTGGTGGGGACGTAACTCGTGCAATGAGAGCTGTAGACGGTGCAGTAGTTGTTGTTTGTGCTGTAGAAGGTATCATGCCTCAAACCGAAACCGTATTCAGACAAGCTTTAAAAGAAAACGTAAAACCAGTTTTATTCATTAACAAAGTTGACAGATTAATCAACGAGTTAAAATTAGAACCTGAAGAGTTACAAAACAGATTCTTAAAAATCTTCATGGAAGCTAACAAATTAATCAAAAACATGGCTCCTGAAGAGAAAAAAGAAGAATGGAAATTAGACTTTACTGATGGTAGTGTAGCTTTCGGTTCAGCATACCACAACTGGGCTATCAACGTTCCAACTATGCAAGAAACTGGAATCAACTTTAAAGACATCATTGATTATTGTAATGCTGATAATGAAAAAGAATTAGCTCAAAAAGTACCTTTATCTGATGTATTATTAGGTATGGTAGTAGAACACTTACCTTCACCTAAAGAAGCTCAAGTATACAGAGTACCTAACATATGGGACGGAGACATCGAATCTCCTGCTGGCCAATGTATGGTCACCACCGCTCCTGACGGACCTTTAGCTGTAATGGTTACCAACGTATCCGTAGACAAACACGCTGGTGAAATCGCAACAGGTAGGGTTTACGGAGGATCCATTGAAAAAGGTACAGAAGTATACCTCGTAGGTTCTCACGGTAAATCCAGAGTACAGCAAGTAGGTGTATACTTCGGTCCTGAAAGAGTTAACACTGACAAAGTTCCTGCTGGTAACATTGTATATGTTGCAGGTGCAAAAGGAGCTATTGCTGGTGAAACCTTATGTTCACCTGAAGACAAAATCAAAGAGTTCGAAGGTTTAGAACACATTTCAGAACCTGTAGTTACCGTAGCTGTAGAAGCTAAAAATACCAAAGACTTACCAAAATTGATTGAAGTATTAAGACAAACTGGTAAAGAAGACCCTACCGTTAAAATCGATATTAACGAAGAAACCGGTGAACACTTAGTTTCCGGTATGGGTGAGCTTCACTTAGAAGTTATCGGTTACAGAATTAAAGATAAAGGTGTAGACATTACCACATCCGAACCTATTGTTGTATACAGAGAAACCGTAAGAAAACTCTCTCCACAAGTTGAAGGTAAATCTCCTAACAAACACAACAGATTCTACATTACTGTTGAACCTATTGAACCAGAACTCTACGCTGCAATTCAAGAAGGAGACATTAAAGAAGGAAGAGTTAAAGGTAAAGAATCTGCAAACGACTTCATGGAACATGGTTTAGATAAAGAAGAAGCTAGAAGAGTATGGTCTGTACACAACAGAAGCATATTCCTCAACATGACTCGTGGTATCCAATACTTGGATGAAGTAAAAGAACTTTTACTTGAAGGATTTGAATCCGCATTAGAAAACGGTCCTTTAGGAAACGAAATTTCCATGGGATTAAAATTCAAACTCCACGATGCAAAACTTCACGAAGACGCAGTTCACAGAGGTCCAGCACAAGTATTACCTGCTATCAGAAATGCAATCTTAGGTTCCATGATGCTTGCTGAACCTTCATTACTTGAACCAATGCAAAAAGTAGTTATTGACACTCCTAATGATTACATGGGTGCATGTACTCGTGAAATCCAAAACAGAAGAGGTCAAATCGTAAACATGGGTCAAGAAGGAGACATGGCAAGAATCGAATCCAAAGTTCCTGTAGCTGAAATGTTTGGTTTCGCTGGTGACATCAGATCCGCAGCAGAAGGTAGATGTTTATGGTCTACTGAAATCGCAGGATTTGAACCACTTCCACGTGAAATGCAAAACCAAATCGTAAGAGAAATCAGACAAAGGAAAGGCTTATCCGCAGAACCATTCCCTGCAAGCCACTACTTAGGTGATTTATAAAATTAAAATTTTTTAATTTTTATATTTTTTTATATTTTTATTAAAAATTCACTAAAAAAACATATCTTTTTATATGTTGAAAAATATAATACTTTATTAAGCTAACATTTAGGCTTATAGATATGTTTGTTAATAATTACAAAAGAGGTTATTATAATGGCAAAAGAAAAAGAACATCTTAACTTAGCATTTATCGGACACGTTGACCACGGAAAATCCACTTTAGTTGGAAACTTATTAGTTAAAGCTGGTACTATCAACGAACAACAATTAGCTTCCGGAGAAGACAAATTCAGATTCATTATGGATACTACCAAAGAAGAACAAGAAAGAGGAGTAACCATTGACTTAGCTCACCAAAAATTCTCCACTAAAAAATACGACTACACTGTAGTAGACTGCCCAGGACACAGAGACTTCGTTAAAAACATGATCACTGGTGCATCCCAAGCAGACGCAGCTGTATTAGTAGTAGCAGCTAACGACGGTGTAATGCCTCAAACCAAAGAACACATGTTCTTATCCATGACTTTAGGTATTAAACAAATTATTATCGGTATTAACAAAATGGATATGGAAGACTACAGCGAAGACAGATTCAACGAAGTAAAAGAAGACGTTTCTGTATTACTCAAATCCATCGGAAGAGACCCTTCCACTGTAACTTTCATCCCATTATCTGCATTTGAAGGAGACAACATTGTAGAAGCTTCATCCAACACTCCTTGGTACAAAGGACCTACATTAATCGAAGCTTTAGACGCTTTAACCGCTCCTGAAAAACCAACCGACTTACCTTTAAGAATTCCTATTCAAGACGTTTACTCCATTACCGGTGTAGGTACCGTACCTGTAGGAAGAGTTGAAACTGGTATATTGAAAAAAGGAGACAACGTTATCTTCTTACCATCCACAACTGTTAACGGAGCTTCCGGTGAAGTTAAATCCATCGAAATGCACCACGAACAATTTGAAGTTGCTGAACCTGGTGACAACATCGGATTCAACGTAAGAGGTGTAGGTAAAAACGATATCAGAAGAGGAGACGTAGCAGGACACACTTCCGATGCTCCTACTGTAGCTAAACAATTCTCCGCACAAGTTGTTGTATTACAACACCCTGGTGTTATTACCGTTGGATACACTCCTGTATTCCACTGCCACACTTCACAAACTGCATGTACTTTCATTGAATTAACCGCAAAACTTGACCCAGCTACTGGTCAACCTGAAGCTAAAAACCCTGATTTCATCAAAACTGGTGATGCAGCTATCGTAGAAATCAGACCTACCAAACCTATGGTATTAGAAGAAGCTAAAAACATTCCACCTATGGGTAGATTCGCTATTAGGGATATGGGTCAAACTGTTGCTGCAGGTTTATGTCTTAAAATCACCGAGCAATAGGTTTGTAAACAATAATTAGAAAGTAATTTTTACTTTCTTTATTTTTTGTTTTTTGGAGGCTAATAAATGAATCAAGCAAGAATTAAACTTACTGGAACAGACCCAGAAAAATTAGCATACGTTTGTGATCAACTTAAAAAAATTGCTGAAAGAACTGGTGTCGACTTATCTGGTCCTATTCCATTACCTACTAAAAAATTAGTAGTACCTACAAGAAAATCTCCGGATGGAGAAGGTAAAGCTTCTTGGGAAAAATGGGAACTCAGAATTCATAAACGTTTAATCGGTATTGGAGCTGATGAACGTGCTATGAGACAAGTTATGAAAGTCAACGTTCCTGATAATGTAAGTATCGAAATTGAACTTAAAGGATAAATATTTAGAATCCTTCTAAATATTCCTTTTCATATGCCGAGATAGTCTAGTCTGGTAAGGCGCAGGACTTGAAATCCTGTGAGGTCATCCTCGCCTGGGTTCAAATCCCAGTCTCGGCGTTTTACTTTTATATCTACTTTTTTTAAAAACTTTTTATTTTTTTGTCCATTTCTGTTAAATCATTGACGATGTCATCTTTTTCTAACAATTCTATTTCCGGACGCTGTATCATGATGATGGCAATATCCTTTTGATTGGCGGCTTCTATTTTTTCAACGACTCCTCCGATTTCTCCGCTTTCCTTTGTTATCATTACACTTGCATCATACTTTTCGATTAAATCAATGTTTTCTTCAAGTGTTGCGGCACCTGTCATCGGGATGATGTGGCTTGAATCTATTCCAAGCTCGTCGCATTTTCTGATTGAGTTTTCGACTTTCAGGATGCGCGGATAGAACCTTTCAACCGGAACATATTTCACGATGTCCGCCATGGTGTTGGCTCCTGCAAAATGCAGCACATTTCCTTGACTGAATTTGCCGGCTATAAGTTTTCCTGCATCGTCAAATGAATTTACGTAATGGATATGTGATGTGTCAATGTTTTCAAGGTTGGTGATAGGTCTTTCAAAGCGTATATACGGTATTTTAAGTTCCCTTGCTATGCCGGCACTTGTCTGTGTGATGTGGGCTGCAAATGGATGGGTTGCATCAATGAGAATGTCAAAGCCCTCATCGGTCAGAATCTTTATAATCTCATCTTTCGGAAGTGGTCGTGCTATGGTATCGTCGCTTCCCCCTTCCATTGCAAGTCTTGCACCGTATTCTGTGGTGGTTGTAGTCATAATATAGGCATCATAGTTTTCCTTGATGTGCTGTATGATGTTTATGGAATCCTTGGTTCCGCCCAGTAGAAATATCTTCATTTTATCACCCTGTTCATTACTTTTTCAGATATGATAATGGTGAAAGCCACTATTACAATGACTGCCCAGTCAATCAGGCCTATTGATGTTGTTCTGAATATCACCTGAAGTTGCGGGATGTATATGATCAGCAGCTGCAGAGCGAATGAAATCAGTATTGCAATGTAGAGAAACTTGCTTGACTGTTCGGAATTTGCCTTTCTGTTATATGCATTGAAAAGCTGGTACATCACAAATAGGGTGAATGCAACTGTCATCGCCTTCTGTTCGGTGGCGACACTCATTTGCCAGAAGAACACTATTATTGTACCGACGGCCATCACAAGACCTGTAAGAAGTATTTCAAGAAGTGTTTTTCTTGTAAGGATGTCTCCTGTTTCAGGAGGTCTGTTCATGACGTCTCTTTCAGCTCCTTCAATACCCAATGTCTGTGCAGGAGGTCCATCCATAACTATATTGAGCCACAGTAACTGTACAGGATTGAACGGTAATGGTAGTGTCAGCAGTGATGTTCCAACAATTGTAAGTATCGCTCCGACGTTTGTGGATACCTGAAACTTGACGAACCTTTTTATGTTGTCGTAAATCTTACGTCCTTCCCTTACCGCCTTCACGATTGTTGAAAAGTCATTGTTTTGAAGAATCATGTCTGCGGATTCCTTGGCAACGTCTGTTCCGTCACCCATTGCAACTCCTATTGATGCCTTTTTAAGTGCAGGCGCATCGTTTACTCCGTCCCCGGTCATTGCAACTACATTTCCTTTGTCTTTAAGGGCTTCAACAATCTTCATTTTTTGTGTAGGCTTAACTCTTGCATAGACCTGAATTTCATCGGCTATTTTGTGGTATTCTTCAAGGCTCATCCTTTCAAGCTCTTCGCCTGTTATGGCTCTTCCTGTTGTAAGTATTCCCAGATCCCTTGCGATTGCACATGCAGTCTTTAAATAGTCTCCGGTTATCATCTTAACCTGTATTCCTGCATTTATACAGTCGCTTACTGCCTGTCTGGCATCTTTTTTAGGAGGATCTATCAGTCCGAGAAGTCCTGTAAAGGTCAGATTCTCTTCAGGGTCATCTTCATCATTGAGCTTGTATGCAAATCCGATTACTCTCAGTGCATTGTCACTCATTTCATCAATTTTTTTAAGTATGATTTCCTTGCTTTTATCATCAATTATTTTGACATTTCCATCATAATCTATATATTTGCATTTGCCTAGAATTATTTCCGGAGCACCTTTTGTCAAGACCAATGTTTTTTCACCGTCCAGTCTATGTATAGTGCTCATCATTTTACGATTGCTGTCAAGGGGGATTTCATCAACCCTTTCAAGTGAGATTTCAGAATCTTTGCAGTGCTTTAAAATCGCCCCGTCGGTCTGGTCACCTATTACTTCTCCATTGTGAAGTGTTGCATTGTTGCACAGCTTTCCTATTTCCAGTGTTGTCTTTTTGTTGGTATAAAAGCTGTCAACAACAGTCATTCTGTTTTCTGTAAGTGTTCCGGTCTTATCACTGCAGATGATTGTACATGATCCAAGTGTTTCAACTGATAGGAGTTTTCTTACAAGTGCATCTGATTTTGCCATCTGTGACATTCCAAGTGCAAGTGTCAGTGTAAGGACTGCAGGAAGACCTTCAGGGATTGCTGCAACAGCCAGTGAAACTGCAGTCATGAAAGTTTCAACAAGAGGAATTCCCTTTAGAAGTTCCATAAAAAATATTATTATACAAACCGCAATTGCAATAAGTGACAGGGTCTTTCCGAGATTTCCCACCTTTTCCTTTAAAGGAGTGTCCTCGTCTTCCTCCTGAACGATTTCTGCGATTTTACCGATTTCAGTTTTCATCCCTATGCTTTCGACAACGGCAACTCCGTTACCTGCAAGGATATTTGAATCCATATAAACCTTATCGTCAATGTCTTTTCTTATTGCTTCGGACTCTCCGGTAAGTGAAGACTCATCACAGCTCAAATCATTGCATTCAATCAGCCTTAAATCTGCAGGTGACTTTACACCTTCCTCTAAAATCACAATGTCGCCAATGGTCAAATCTTCGGAGTTGATTTCCTGGATTGTCCCGTCTCTTTTCACCACTGCAGTGTTTACCATAAGGTTTTTAAGGCTTTCCATAGCTTTTCTTGAACGGTATTCCTGAATGAATCCCATTATGACATTCAAAAGCACAGCCAGGACAATAACTCCTGCATCGATAACGTCTCCAATGGCATATGCCGCAACTGCAGCTATCAAAAGAAGGCCAATCAGAATGTCTGCAAACTGGCTTAAGAATAATATCGCCAAGGGAGTAGGTTTCTTTTCGTCAAGCTTGTTTAAACCATATTTTTTCTGCCTTTCAATGACTTCATTTGCTGTTAATCCGGTTTCTAGTGAGTAATCCATATAATCACTTTAAAATGTAAAAACTTGCTTTTTTGTAATTTTTTAATTTCATTTTAACTCTGGGAGTATTTAAATCTTCGTTTGTAAGCGGCTTGATGATAAGCTGTGAGCCGATTTTTCGGGCAAGACTTACGATGTATGGCTGAAGTTCGCTTGGAGGCCTGATTGAATATATGATGTCAGTGCCTTCGTAGAGCTCCATATCTGGATCTGTGATGTCGTCCCTGATGACGGATGCATCTGCAGGATTAATATCCGTTTTTATAAGGGTGATGTTTTCCTTTTTTTCCAGTTCATCTGCAATCATGGAAAACTTGCCCACTCCGATTTCAGCTATTTTCGTTGGCTTTTCACCGATTTCATCTAAAATGTAATCCTTAAAATCTTGCCACATTTTTTTTACCTCGTTTCTATATTACTCCATACAAACTATTAAATAATTTGTTTTTAATATTTTATGTTAGTATGATAATTCGAAAGTTTGTTCCCACAGATTTAAAGAGGGTTTTTGAAATAGAAAACATGTCTTTCAACCAGTCCTATGGTATAGACATGTTTCAGCAGCTCTACGATATGGGTGTAGGTTTTCTGGTGGCTGAAGATGAAGGATATGTCATAGGATACGTCATATTCTGGATTAAATATGAATATCAGGGCCATATCATTTCCATAGCTGTTGATAAAAACTACCGCCGCAAGGGTGCTGGAACAAAGCTTTTGGTCAAGGCCATCGCCATCCTGTCACTTCTTAACCTGAACACCATATACCTTGAAGTGAATGAAAACAATGTAGGTGCCGTGGAATTTTATAAAAGCTTCAATTTCAAAATAGACAGGACAGTTCCGGGATATTACGAAAACGGTGATGGTGCCATATTGATGTATATAAAATTAAATTCCGGTAAAATTACCGCCGATTAGCTGGGTGTAGTTTGTAAATGCCTCTGTAGGTATGTTTCCTGTTAAAAAGAGTATTGCAATAATAACCACATAGAATCCGAATATTGCAAGCTGGATGTGGCCGTGTCTTTTAAGGCTCGGATTTTTCCTGGTTGAAAGATAGATTCCAATGATTACTCCCAGGATTCCCCCTAAAATTGAGAAGAGATATCCGAAAAATACCAGAATCTTTTGAAATGTGGTTATCGGTTCATTTCCATCAGTTTCGATTCTGTTTTGTACAGGGGGCATTACCTGTTCATCTGGACGGTTGATGACGATAGGCTGAACTACATTACCGTTTTCCACATTATTTTTGAAAACCAGTGGTGTTCCGCATTTTACACAGAAATCCGCTTCGTTAGGATTTTGAAAACCGCATAAAGGACATGAATTTTTTGAAACTTCAATTTTTGGAAATTCACGACCGCACTTGATACAGAATCCGTATGCATCGTCACTTGTTGAACCGCACTGAGGGCATCTTCTTAAAACCATACTATCACTACTAATTAATTAATAGTAATATGTTTATAAACTTTTTTAATTAATTTTATTTATATTGTAAATTATATAATATGTAATGATTGAAAAAATAGAAATCACTCAAAGGTTCAATTTCAAGCGCCTAAACAGACATTATGAATGTTTCACCATTGATTTTCTAAACGGCAACGCCTACTATAAGATTTCCGAACGTGGAAGCGGCGACAAATTTTTAAGCGAAAATCCGCTATGCGATGATACATGGACACACATTCTGGCTGATCTTCGACGCAAAATGACCAGCAGGATTTACAGGCCGGGCCCTGAAAAGATGGGCAGGCTTATGCATGAATATGAAAGCCTGGGGCTTTTTGATGATTTTGAAAGCGAGAAGTTCAAATATTTCGAAAAGATTGAACTTGTCTATTCCTGCAATGTGATTGTCTATTCAACAGACGGCTACGGGGAGTACAGCTTTAAAAACAACTTTCCCGAAAAATGGGAAGCTTTCGGCGATATTTTAATGGAATGCTTCGGCTTTGACGTGCTCCACCTCAATTACCAGGCACAGCTTGCAACACCTCTTTTTCATGAAATCCTTCCCGATGGGGTGTATATAAACGGCGAAAGGCTTTTACTTAAATCAATTGAGTTCGGCCACTACAGAACATATCCCTATGACATTCCCCATCCTAGACTGATTGTAAATATGGAAAAAGGTGCTGTCGAGGGATACATTGAAAAGAATCTTACTTTAAATGATGAGAAACTTATTTTGGACCTTTTACATGATTATCATGTCTACATGTGGATTTTTGATGACTATCACAGAAAGTCACATGAAAGGGACCCGGATGATCTTGAAGGCTATGACTGGTACCTTGAAATGGTTTTTGAAGGCGATGTCATATGGCACATCTTCGGATACAATGACTATCCCGATACCTACGTCCATCTTGCCCGCAGGATTTTGGAAATAACCGGCATGGATTTGTGTGAGGTGGCAACAATATCTGATGGGGATTTGATTTTATTTGAAAAATTCGGTGACGAAATCCTGTCAAAATAGCTATTTTTTCATTAGTTATTTATAGTATTAAAAAGATAATTATTACTATTATATTAACTTAATTTTTATAGGGGTAACATGGCTGAAGTATCATCAAAAGAATTATACGAATTCAAAAAAGTATTAAAAGAATTGGCACAGAAAAAAGGCAGAGGTACAGAGCTTGTTTCCGTTTATATTCCACCTGACAAACAGTTAAGTGATGTTGGTAAGCACATGAGAGATGAGCTTGGTCAGAGTGCGAACATCAAGAGTAAACAAACAAAGAAAAATGTACAGTCTGCTATCGAAGTTATACTGCAACGTATACGCTTATACAAACAGCCTCCTGAACATGGACTTGTGCTGTTTGTCGGAATGATTCCTAAAGGCGGTCCGGGTACAGAAAAGATGGAAACCTACGTTTTGGAACCGCCTGAACCAATTACAACATACTGGTACAAATGTAACAACGAGTTCTTCCTGGAACCTCTCGAATACATGATCGAGGAAAGGGATACCTACGGTGTGGCTGTAATCGACAGAAGGGAAGCTACCATCGCATCAATGAAAGGTAAAAAAATCAATATCCTTACCCACATTACCAGTGGGGTTCCTGGAAAGCACAAGGCGGGAGGGCAATCCCAGAGAAGGTTTGACCGTGTTATCGAACAGGCTGCTCACGAGTTTTTAAAACGTATCGGAGATCACATGAACGATGACTTCTTGCCTCTCAAGGATGATTTGAAAGGAATCATCATTGGAGGGCCTGGTTTTACCAAAAGCGATTTTGCAGAAGGAGATTACCTCAACTACGAGCTCAAGCAGAAAATCCTGACCATCGAGGACATATCTTATACCGGAGATTTCGGTATCCGTGAAGTGATTGAAAAGTCAGCTCCTGTACTGAGCGACCTTGACGTTATCCATGAAAAGGAAATAGTTCAGAAATTTTTAGGTGAGCTCACCAAAGATAAAGGGCTTGCTTCCTACGGTGAGGATGAGGTCAGAACAAATCTTACAATCGGTGCGGTTGACACACTTCTTTTGTCTGAAGACTTAACTGCAATGCGCAAGAAATTCGTATGTCCTAACTGCGGAACCTCCAAGGAGTTCACAGTCAAGACACAGTCTGAAGCTGACAAAATCGAAGAAAGATGTCCTAACTGTAATGAGCTTTTAAAAGAAGAAGAATCTGCTGATTTGGCGGATTACTTTGTTGAAAAGGCTGAAGAAATGAGTACCAATGTTGAGTTCATTTCCACTGAAACTGATGAAGGTATGCAACTGTTCAGGGCTTTCGGTGGAATAGCTGCAATATTAAGGTATCATGTTGAATACTAGTTTGGAAAAGATTTTTCCAAATTCTCTCTTTTTTTTTAAATGTAATAGGGTGTTAAGCCCTCTTCGTGGCGTATTTTGTTTATTAGCTGGAAAAACAGATGTTTTGTAATTTCCACTTCATTGTTAAGCTCCATATAGAGTGAGTACATTGTCCTGTTTTTTGCCATATAGTTGCTTTTCAATGTTTCGTACTGGCTTCGTGTAATCCTTTCGCATGCCATAATATCACCATTTTTATTATTTTGTATACCTAATTTTAAATTTCACTATACGTTATAGGTTACTTTGTCAATTATTGCATATAAATGAATATGCTTTTTGAAAATCTATATTATTTTGTTTAATTATTATATTGTTATACGGCCTTTTGTTCGGGTTTTCGGTGTTTAAGTCGGTGTATGTTGTACACTTGATTTTTCTGGACCTTCGGAAATTTTTGGTTGGAAGGTGTTTTCCGACTTTGTATAAAATTTTCAATTTTAATTAGACATTTTAAATCAATATATGAAAAGAAATATTTAAATAAACAATAATTTTGTAATTTTGTATAATTTGTTTAAGATAATCATTAATTTTAATGAATAATATTACTAATATTTAATTAAAAATTGAAAAATATTTAAATACTAGAAAGTTCAAATAATAAATTATATTGTTAAAACTTTAATGATATATCCAAATAAAATTGGAGGAATATTTTTGTCATACGTAGATGAAGTAATAGAAACCATAATTGAACAAAACCCTTCAGAACCTGAATTCCACCAAGCAGTACGCGAAGTATTGGAATCCTTAAGGGTAGTAATTGAAGAAAACGAAGAAGAATACAGAAAAAATGCACTTCTTGAAAGATTAACCAATCCGGAAAGACAACTCAAATTCCGTGTCCCATGGATTGACGACAACGGACAAGTACAAGTAAACACCGGATACAGAGTACAGTTCAACAGTGCAATCGGACCTTACAAAGGCGGATTACGTTTCCACCCATCTGTAAATGTCGGTATTATCAAATTCTTAGGTTTCGAACAAATTTTCAAAAACTCCTTGACCGGACTTCCAATCGGCGGAGGTAAAGGTGGATCCGACTTTGATCCTAAAGGAAAATCAGACAGAGAAATCATGGCATTCTGTCAATCTTTCATGACCGAGTTATGCAAATACATTGGTGCTGATACCGATGTTCCTGCTGGAGATATTGGAGTAGGCGGTCGCGAAATTGGTTTCTTATTCGGTCAATACAAAAGAATCAGAGGATTATACGAAGGAGTATTAACTGGTAAAGGATTATCATTCGGTGGATCTTTAGCAAGAACTGAAGCTACCGGATACGGATTATTATACTTCACAAACGCTATGTTAAAAGCAAACGACATCGATATCGCAGGAAAAACCATCCTCGTATCCGGTGCAGGTAACGTAGCTATTTACGCAATCGAAAAAGCTCAACAATTAGGCGGTAAACCTGTAACCTGTTCCGATTCAACCGGTTGGATTTACGACCCTGAAGGAATCGACGTTGAATTATTAAAAGAAGTCAAAGAAGTAAGAAGAGAAAGATTAACTGCATACGCAGAAGCAAGACCATCTGCTGAATACCACGAAGGTAAAGGTGTATGGACCGTTAAAGCTGACATCGCTCTTCCATGTGCTACCCAAAACGAATTGCAATTAGAAGATGCTAAAGCATTAGTTGAAAACGGTATTGTTGCAGTTGCTGAAGGAGCAAACATGCCAACCACAATCGAAGCAACCGAATACTTACAGGAAAATGGCGTATTATTCGCACCTGGTAAAGCTTCCAACGCTGGTGGAGTAGCTACTTCCGCTCTTGAAATGTCACAAAACTCCGAAAGATTATCCTGGTCTTTCGAAGAAGTTGACGGCAAACTTCAAAACATTATGGAAACTATCTTTGCAAATGTTGCAGAAGCTGCTGCTGAATACGACATGGACAAAAACTATGTTGCAGGAGCAAACATTGCAGGATTCAAGAAAGTTGTTGACGCTATGAACGCACAAGGAATCGTATAGATTTCTTTGTTTATTTTTTCTTTTTTTTAAATTTTTTGATCTTTATTTAATTTATAACTTATTTTTTAGCATATTTATTTAAAATTAACATTGGTTTAGTAGATTAATTTATTTTAGAGTGTTTTTCTAGGGTTATTATTTAGTGTGTTTTTGTGCAAAATCACACTTCCAAAAATTTCATTATTTTTCAATATATATTCTTTATTAGAATAACTTCAAGTTTTATTCTAATATTAAATACTTATTCTCTTAGTGAATAATTTTTATAATTATTTCACTAGTGAATACTTATTCTCTTAATAAATAACTTTATATGTTATTTAATGATACATAATAAGTAAGGTGTAAATATGATACCGTGGGGAACTAGAGAAAATCTTCGTGAAGATGAATTTTACAATAGGGTTGCAGAAATAGACAATCTTAAAAGCCTTTTAAATACAACATCTAATGGGAATGCACCGCAAATTTTGTTAACTGGTCTTAGAGGTGTTGGAAAAACAGTATTTCTTAAAAAAATTAAAAAAGAATTGGATGACGATTATTTGGTGGCGTATATCAATTTCTCTAAGGCGGAATGTTATCAAAAAAGAAACATGTCTGTAGTGGGACTACTAGAATTTTTCTTTAAAGAATTTCTAATTGAAGCAAAAAATAAGAATTTAAACACTTTGGATAAGAAAATAGAGAAATACTTTAAAGTTAATGATTTTAAAATCAAAGATTTCATTCAACTTGATAAGTTTCCAATGCCTATTTTTGACAGTGAAACCAATGTTGAAAAACTAATGGATTTTGTTTTAACATTGCCTGAAAAGGTTCATGAAAAAAATTCCAATAAAATAAAAGGAGTGTTAATTTTCATAGATGAATTCCAAATTATTAAGGAATTAGATGATTACAAGGAATCATTTTTATGGAAATTAAGAAGTTATATACAAAATCAAAATTATATTTCATATGTTTTTTCCGGATCAATGAGTATGCAAGATGAATTGATTTCTGAAATCGCAAGTCAAAGAGGTGCTTTTGGAGGCAGAATGCTTACAATTAATATTTCTCCATTTAGTAAGGAAACAGTAAAATCCTATTTAACACAAGAAGCTCCAAATCTAAAATTCAGTGATGATGGATTTGACAGGTTCTATAAATGCACTTCGGGAATTCCTGCATATGTGAATATTTTTGCAACATTGCTTCCAAAGGATATGGAACTGGATGAAAATTTGGTAAAATCTGAATTTGAAGATAAGATTAAGGTTATTAACACTCACCTAATTGTAATGTGGGATAAATTAACACTGCGTGAGCAATACATTATAATTTCTTTAATTGATGGACCTTTAAAAAGAAATGAAATTGCAAAGACACTAAATGTTACTACTGGTTCTATTAGTAAACCTTTAGTTAATCTCCAACACCAAGAATTAGTGATTTTGGAAAATAATTCGTACCATCTATCTGAACCAATACTTAAAAGATGGTTAGAATTGGAATTTGAGAAAACTGGAACCTATCCATTTAGATTGGATTAATTTTGTTTTAAAGTAGGGCGGTATCACCAAATTCCCGCACAAGGAATCGTATAGATTTCCTTGTTTATTTTTTCTTTTTTTACTGACTCTTCTTTTATAATATTTTTAGCTATTTTTAACAAACTTTTAAATATTACAAAATACTGATTTTTAACTATTATTTGGTACTAAGGAGATTTTTATGATAGTTAAGGATTGGTGCTCATTCTGCGGAGAATGTGCAGGAGTATGTCCTAGAAATTTGATTCAAGTTAGAGAATAGTCATTAGTCTTTAACGATGACGACTGTAAGGATTGTGATACATGCATTAAAGCATGCCCTATTGACGCTTTAGAAAAAGAGGAATGATTATATGATTGAAACTGATGTAATAGTTGTTGGTTCCGGACCTGCAGGTTCCAGCGCAGCAAAACACGCTGCATTAGGTGGAGCAAAAGTTATTTTAATGGATAAAAAATCTGAAATAGGTTCACCGAAAAGATGTGCTGAAGATGTGCCTGTTAAAGGTCTGGAAAAATTAGGAATCGAACTTTCCCCTCTTTGGATTGCCAAAATAATTTGGGGTATAAGAATTCAAACACCGGATGGAACAGACCTCTGGTTACCAAAAGATCAAACAAATCCTTCCGAAGCAGATTGTGTCCTTGAAAGAAAAGTATTCGATAAACACATGGCTATGGATGCCGCAAGAGCAGGTGCCGAAATCAGAATTAAAACTTTAGTAACCTGTATTGAAAAAATTGAAAACGGTTTTATTGTTGAAACAGAATCCATGGGTAAAAAACAGGATTTCAAATGTAAAATATTGGTTGCAGCTGACGGTGTTGAAGGGCATGTCGCAAGATGGGCAGGTCTTAGACCTGCTGCAAAAGCAAAAGAAATGGGGTCCTGTGTACAATACGAAATGTGCAATGTTGAATTTGAAAAACAGGGTTTCATTGAATTTTATTTTGGGTCATGTGCTCCTGGAGGATACGCATGGATTTTCCCTAAAGGGGATGACATCGCAAATGTCGGTTTAGGGCTTTTTTCACACAAAGCAGAAAAAACAGCTAAAGAATACCTTGATGATTTTGTCGCCAAGTCTCCATACTTAAAAAATGCTCAGGCTGTTGAATTAAATGTCGGAGGAGATCCCGCCGGGGGAATGATCGAAAAAATTTATGACGACAATATTATGGTTGTCGGGGATGCAGCAGGTCAGGTAAACCCATTAACAGGTGAAGGAATTGTTCCGGGCATGATTGGTGGAAAGTGTGCCGGTCAGGTAGCCGCTCAGGCTATTAAAGAGGATTGCTCTAAAAAATTCTTAAAATTTTATGATAAAATGGTTCGTGAAGAACTTAGCTATGATAATGAAGCATATAAAAAAGTGCAGGAATATGTATATTCCCTGTCTGATGGAGAATTGGATGAGATTGGTCATGCACTTGAAGGAGAAAGCTTTGATGAGGCTTCATCTGCTGAAGTAGTTAAAAAATTAATTGAAATATCTCCGAAAGCTTCACGCTATTTGGGAAAATTAGTATAGAGTTTTTGAAAACAATACGTGTAGTGAAGAAATTCACATAAAGCTATTTCATTTAGGTTTAAAATCTGAAATGTATAATGACATTATAGCTAGATTAATCGAGGCGTATGAAAAAATGTATTTTGAAGAATTAAGTGATGAAGAAGCAGATTACTATAATGAAAGAATCAGACTTTTTGAAAATGGGGATTATACTGGCACCAGAAAAGTTGATTTAAATGCCATCAGAAAATAATCCTGAAGTGCAATATGAACTTTTTGAGGATAAAAATAGATTTCCCGGTTTATTTTTTCTTTTTTTAATTTATTCAGGTTTTATTTAGTATTATAAAATTTTTAGATATTTCTATTTATAAATTATTAATTCTTCTTTATTTTAAGCTATTTTTGATTATTGGGTGTGTTTTTGTGCATTGTTGCACTTCAAAAAATTTTATAATATTTTTAGATAATAAATAAATTTTATAGTATAGTTTTATTTATGCTTCTTTTGGAAATCAATAATATTAAAATTTTATAATAATGATTTGTATATAAAGCAGTATATATTAAAAAATTTAATAATGCTCTATATAGAAAGCATTAAATATTGTATTTGATATAATGTTATATGGGTGTGTTTAAATGATTAAACGGGAGTTGTATTTAAATCAAATTCGAAATCTTTTTGGAACGGATTTCATTAAGGTTATTGTAGGGCTTCGAAGATGCGGCAAAACTTCTTTACTTAAAAGCATAATTGAAGAGCTTCAAAATCAAGGTATAAAAAAAGAGAATATTATTTATATCTCATTTGAATTGGTTGAATATAAAAATATTTTCACATCCGAACAGTTAGATGAAACTGTATTAAATCTAACAAGCAACATTGAAGGCAAAATATATCTTCTTTTTGATGAAATTCAACAGGTTGAATCCTGGGAAAAATCCATCAATTCTTATAGGGCTTCATTTGATTGTGATATTTACATTACCGGATCCAATTCAAAACTATTGTCAAATGAATTGGCTACCCTTCTTGCTGGAAGATATATTAAAATCAGTTTGTATCCATTTTCATTTAAAGAGGTATTGCAATACCGCAGGGAAATTGATAAAATAAAATTAGATGGGGAATTCATTAAAAAACAATTTAATGAATATCTGTTATTTGGGGGTATGCCTGGTTTGCTTGCAATAAGAGATGATGATACAAAAATCAATGCTCTTCAAGACATTTATGATTCAATAATTGTTCATGATATTCTCTCAAGATATACTATAAATGAAATTGATTTATTTAAACGTTTTTCACATTATCTAATGAATTCTACTGGACAAACTTTCTCTAAAACCAGTATTACAAATTATCTAAAAAGTGAAAATAAAAGAACAACACGTAATACTATCTCAAATTTCACGGATTATCTTAAAGACTCATTATTCTGCAAAATGGTAAGACGTCAGGATATTTTGGGTAAAAAAATACTAAAAACTGAAGAAAAATATTATTTGACAGATCAAGGTTTCCACCATGCATTGGTTGACAATAACAATAACTGGTTAGGCAGGATTTTGGAAAATGTTGTTTTCAACGAATTAGTTAGAAGGGGTTATTCTGTAAAAATTGGAAAGATTCGTAATAAGGAAATAGATTTTGTTTGTGAAAAACATGACAATAAGATATATGTTCAAGTAGCATATATTTTATCTTCTTCCGAAACAATTGAAAGAGAATTTTCACCGTTAATGGATGTTCCGGATAAGTATGATGCTTATGTTTTAAGCATGGATGAATTTGACATGTCTCGGGATGGAATTAAACATAAAAACATCATTGATTTCTTATTGGATGATGAAATTTAGAAAAGTAGGGAGGTTCCACTTAATTCTTGCATAATGTATAGGTCATTGTTTATTTTTTAATCTTATTGTGCAAGAATTCTCAGTCTCCTACAATCCGGAAAAGTTCAATAAATTCTTAAAATACCCTCAACTCATCAAATCATCATATGATAATAAATAATATGGGATGGTACATAAATTTTATATGTCTCAATGAGTAAAATATATATGATATTTATGAATGGTAAATTGATTAAGGTAATTTTTTTATTTTCTGTACTTTTGATTTTAAGCACATCTGCTGTTTTTGCAGAGGATAATTCAACAGATTTGACTTATTCTTCTGAGAATCATTCCATTTCAGAGGCGGAAAATATCTCAGACGATTTTAATTTTGATATTGGTGAATGGGCATTGGATGAAAACGGAAATGTGGTTCATATCCCCTCAAATAAAAGTCATGGTGATAATGATTTCAGCGTTGAATTTCATGTAGGTAATGGTACTGACTTGAGAAATAATGCTTCAGGCGCAAATCCGGCTCAGGATACTTACCCGATTTTAAAGCCTTCAGGATTTGATTCTTGGTGGGAGGAATTTTCTAAAGACCCTAAGGCTTTTATGGATAAATACAATCCGCAGCCAAAGGCCCCTCCAGCAACATTTGGCGATGATGTTCAAAACGGCACATGTGATGGAAAGAATTCCAAGGAATTCATAGATTTCATCAATTTTGTTAAAAAGACCAGAGTAACACCAGATTCAATTATAGGCAAGGATGTTAATGTTTTCTATTCCACCAAAAATGTATATTGGGTTAGGGTTCTCAATCCTGTCGGTGATTCAGTCGGCAAGGGCATAAAAGTCACATTTATTTTCAACGGCAAGAAAATCATGACTCAAACCAATGAAAACGGTTATGCAAGCTTCAAATTTAAAGCTCAGTCTGGAAAATATGTCGTAAAGGCGTATGCTGGCAACGTTACCTCCAAGCATAAGGTAACTGTCAAGCCGCTCTTCAAGACAAAGGATGTCTCAAAGAAATATAAGAAATCCTCAAAATTCACTGTAAGGCTGGTCAAGCTTAACGGCAAGTCACTTCAAAAGAAAAATATCAAGATAACACTCAAGGGCAAGACCTACACTGTAAAGACAAATTCAAAAGGAATTGCAACTTTCAATATTCCGAAAAATCTTAAAGTAGGCAAATATACAATCAAAACCCGCTATAATGGTTGTGTTGTTAAGAACTGCTTAACAGTCAAAAGATGATTTTATATATTTTTAGTTTTTTCATTAGGCGCTTCACCTCTTTGGTGAAGTGATTTTATTTTTTATTACTTGTTTTTAATTAATTCGGCGTTAGTCATCGCTAATTTATGTAACATTTTTTTACTTTCTTTAATGTAAAAAATACCTGCCGTTAGTCTCTGATGCATGCTTTAGTTTACATTTTTCGATTATTTTCAAAACATTTATATATTCTTAATGATATATTATTAGTCGGAAGGAAGTTTCCTTCCGACTGTGTATTTAATTAAATTCATTTAGTCAAAATGGTTTGCCACTTTCCATATTATTCAACAAGTGGGCAATGCAGTGAAATGATGTGAAAAAATGTCAGCAAAAGATAAAAAATTAGACCAGATTATAAAGACAATCGATGCAAACGATATAAAATTTTTGAAATTGCAGTTTTCAGATATTCATGGATTGCCAAAAAGCATGGCAGTACCTCTTAAAAAGGCGGATGATGTTGAAGACATAGTAAATGACGGATTATTGTTTGACGGATCCTCAGTAGCAGGTCTGGCTTCAATCAATGACAGTGACCTTCTTGCAAAACCTGATATCAACACATTCTCAACAATTCCATGGAGACCTGAATCAAAAGGTACCAGTCGATTCATATGTGATATTTTCACAACCGAAGGAAAACCATATGACGGAGACCCAAGGGGAGTTCTCAAAAAATCCCTGCAATTGGCAGAAAAAAGAGGATACCAATTCAATATGGGTCCCGAACCGGAATTCTTTATCATAACCGAAGATGAAAACGGAAATTACATACCTGCCGATGAGGCGGAGTACTTTGACGTGGAACCATTGGACCAGGGTACAGATATCAGAAGGGAAATCGTACTGGGTCTTGAAAAACTTGACTTTGATGTTGAAGTAAGCCACCACGAAGTTGCAGCAGGCCAGCATGAAGTTGACTTCAAATATGCAGACGCTTTAAAAACAGCAGATGCAGTAATAACATTCAAGGAAGCTGTCAAAGCACTGGTAAATAATTTGGGCTTCAAGGCAACATTCATGCCAAAACCGTTTTTAGGAATCAACGGTAGCGGAATGCACTGTAACCAAAGTCTTTTCAAGGACGGGGAAAACATTTTCTATGACCCTGACACCGAAACCCAGATTTCTCAAGAGGCACTGTACTTCATAGGAGGACTGCTGAAACATGCTCCTGCATTATCATCAATACTCTCTCCAACAGTAAACTCATACAAACGTCTCGTACCGGGCTATGAAGCACCATGCTACATCGCTTACGGTTTCAAAAACAGATCAACTCTGTTAAGGATTCCTGCATCCCGTGGATTAGGTACAAGAATCGAATGCAGGTCCGCTGACCCTTCATGTAATCCATATCTTGCATTTGCAGTACTGCTTGAAGCAGGTCTGGACGGTATGGACAACAAGATTGATCCTGGTGAACCTACCGAAGAAAACCTCTTTGCATTTTCAGAAGATGAAATTGCTGAGAAAGGAATTTCCAGTTTGCCTACAAGCTTATGGGAAGCATACCATGCACTTGAGGAAAATGACGTTATCAAAAACGCTCTTGGTGAAAAAGTATTCAATCAGTTCTACAACATCAAAAGGGCTGAGTGGGACGCTTACAGAATACAGGTATTCGACTATGAACGTGATGAATACCTGAATGTCTAACCATTTAACTTGAATTGGTTGCCTGCCCCCTGAATGTTTTTAGGGGGCGGCCAATCAATAAATTTTGGGAGGTTTAATATTACGGGTAACATTTTGGAATTTTGTTGTTTTGGGGCATATAAGTTTAAGAGTAGTTATTTAAGGCATATGTAAAATTCGGAGTTCATGATTATTATTTTAAGGCATATTGTAAATTAAAACTTATTTATCGGAATTTTAAATTTGCTATTGTATTCGCCGATTATTTTAAATGGAGGTTTAAAAATGTGCGGAATAGCAGGTGTAATATACAAGGACAAAAAAACTCACCCTGTAGGAAGCGCTTTGACATCCATGCTGGAATCTCTGCAGCATAGGGGTCCAGATTCAGCAGGATATGCAATCTATGGGGGTTTGAATTTTTCTGAAAATTATTATCAGTTAAACATTCAAGTAAACAGAAGAAAAGGAACATTGGACAATTTAAAATCATTACTGACCCAGTTCAGTCAGATATACGAAGAACAGCTAATCGAATCAGTAGGCGATTCAGACGTATACAAATGTAAAATAGCACTGGAGGAATATTCTCTTTTAAAACCGTGCATACGTGAAATAGACGAACTGGAAAACGTAAGGGTAATCAACGGATCACATTCATTTGAAATGATAAAGGACATCGGAAAGGTAAAAGACATAGCAGAGCGGTTTGACGTTCCAAGCAGGATGGGAACCCATGGGATCGGACATACCCGATTTGCAACCGAAAGCGGAGTGGACAGGTATCATGCACACCCATATCAAAGCTACATCATACCTGACATTACTGTGGTGCATAACGGACAGATTACCAACTACTGGAAAATCAGGGACCCTCTGGAGAGGAAAGGACACACTTTCGAATCATTCAACGATACTGAATGCATAGTTCACTACATGGCAGATAAGCTCAATCAGGGCTACAAACTGGAAGAGGCTTTGGAGGAAGCAGTCACTGATTTGGACGGTCCGTTTTCAATACTTGTGGGAACACCTAACGGTATTGGAATTGCAAAGGACAAGCTTGGACTGAGGCCGGGAGTCATGGCTGAAACAGATGAGATATTCGCCATAGCATCAGAGGAAATGGCATTGCATGACGTCATTGATTCAGACCAGATAGAACAGATCGCTCCCGGTGAAACAAGGGCTTACACAATTTAGCGGGAGTGTTTTCAATGAAAGAATATGTTATTGACGCAAAGGATATGGATACAAAGGAACTGAACCGTACCATAAAGGAACGCGCTCCTCTTTATGATAAGCTCGTTATTGAAAACCCGGAATCCAAACACAACATCTGCGCAGGTCTGAGCGAAGACATTGACATTCAGATAAACGGCTCTGCAGGTTATTTTGTCGGAACAATGGTCAACGGGGCAAAAATACACATCACAGGAAATGCCGGATGGTTTGCCGGAGACAACATGACAAAAGGTGAGCTGATTATCGAAGGAACTGCAGGTGACGGTGCAGGACAGGGAATATACGGCGGAACCGTAATTGTCAAAGGAAGCACAGGTTCAAGAACCGGAGAAATCATGAAAGGCGGAACAGTAATAATCGGCGGAAACAGCGGATATATGACCGGACTTCTTATGATGGGAGGAAAACTCATAATTCTTGGTGACGTGACCGATGATGTGGGCGAATCAATCATGAGAGGAACCATATATGTTCTCGGCAATGTCAAAAGCCTGGGAAAGAATGCCTTAATGGAAAAAACCAGTCTCAAAGATCAAAATGAGCTTAAAGAAATCCTGACCAGATACGGTTTCGATTTGACAGACATTGAATATACAAACTTTAAAAAAATTGTTAATATACAATAGGAGCTAAGAAAATGAGCAAACATAAAATAGCAATGGTTGGAACACCATGTGAAATTATGGCAGCGTCCAAACTGCAATATTACACTGACAGCCCTATTGATGTTAAACTGGGCTTGCTCTGTATGGAGAACTTTTCATACAAATACTTCGTAAATCTCCTTAAGGAATATGACTTGAAAATGGATGACATTGAAAAATTTCAGATAGAAAAAGGATTCGTATTCCTGTATTTGAAAACCAGGGAAACTGTAAAGATACCGATATCAGTTGCCAAACGTATAATCCGAAAAAACTGCAGCATATGTGTTGAGCTGACCTCTGAAACATCAGACATTTCAATAGGTTCCATAGGTTCCGAGGACGGCTGGTCAACAGTGATAATCAGAACCAGAAAAGGTGAGGAAATAATCAACGGGGCAATTGAGAGAGAATTCATCAAAGCCAAGGACATAACAGAACCGCAATTCAATCTTCTCATGAAACTTGCAGGAAATAAAATTTCCAAAAATCTTGAAAACATCGAGAGAAGGGAATTTCTGGCCCGCCCCGTATTGTATCAGAGGGAAAAGTCAGACGATTCAATAAACAGGGACATCCTGGAGTCCAGCTTCTTAGATTTGAAATCCAATGTCATTGACGTTGGGGCCTGTGTGCTTTGCGGAGCATGCGAATACGCATGTCCTGATGATTTGATAACAATTGACGACACAAAACCGATAATGAAAGGAAAATGTCCTGAAAATTGCCATTTATGCTTCAGGGTCTGTCCAAGAACATTCATTCATCATGATTTGCGCAATGACAATTCAAAGCCAATCGGCGAGTTCATAAATGTGCTGTCAGTCAAATCCCTTAAACATACTCAGGGTCAGGACGGATCTATTGTCACCACACTGATTGATTATCTCCTGTCAAACAAGATTGTAACCGAAGCGCTCATTGTCGACAAGAAGGACCATCTTGCATGGAAACCATATGCGAAGATAACAAGCGCCATAGATGAGGTTGTTAAAGCGGGCGGAACAAAATATTCAGTCTGTCCAGTATTCAAGCCATTGAAAAATATTGAAGAGGAGGTAAATTAAATGTCATTTACTGTTGAGCGTAAAATTGAAATTTGCAAACAGAATAACAATAGGCCCGGCTGCTGCTGGTATTTATGTGACAATCCCAATCAGTCCGCATGTAAAAACTGTTATAGCTGTTATTCAAACTGTCCTCATGACGTTTATGAAGTAATCAATGACGAACCTCTTCCGATACGTCAGGAAAATTGTGTGGGATGCAAAATATGTGAAGAGATGTGTCCGACACATGCGATATATGTAAGACCTCTTGCAGATGAAGGAAGAGGTGTGTGGTCAAATTCAACAATGGTTGAAATCAAACGTAAAAGCCAGACCGGTTCATATAAGGTGAGAGGTTGCGGTCTGACCCGTAAAATCCCGACATTCGATGACTTAAGCATATTGCCGGCTCAGGTGTCAAGACCTCCAATCGATTCATACAGGGAACCCTGCAAGACTTCAGTTGTTCTCGGTGACAGGTTTGCCGAAAATCCGATTGAAATCGACACTCCAATAATGATTGGTGCAATGTCATTCGGTGCACTGAGCAAGGAGGCAAAGATGGCACTTGCTATCGGAAGCAGTAAAGTGGGATCAATTGCCAACACCGGTGAAGGAGGAATGCTTCCGGAAGAAAGACATTTCGCCGATAAGCTGATAGCCCAGTATGCATCAGGCCGATTCGGAGTATCTGCAAGCTATCTAAACAATGCTGAAGCTGTTGAAATCAAAATAGGTCAGGGTGCAAAATCAGGTATGGGAGGACATTTGCTAGCCCATAAGGTAACAGCAGAAGTGGCAAGGGTTAGAAACATTCCGGAAGGAACCTCTGCGTTAAGTCCTGCAAGGCACATGGACATAGTCGGGCCTGAAGATTTGGGAATGAAAATCGACCAGTTGAGGGAAATTACAGACTGGAAAGTGCCTATTATCGTTAAATTTGCAGCGGGAAGAGTCGAGCAGGATGTTAAAATCGCAGCAAAAGCCGGTGCGGACATTATTGTAGTTGACGGTATGCAGGGAGGAACCGGTGCAGGACCTGAAGTGGTTACCGAGCACGCAGGTATTCCGACAATCGAAGCTATCGTAAAGGCCGATGACGCTTTAAAGGACATTAACTTAAGAAGTGAAGTCAGTCTTGTGGCCGCCGGAGGTATAAGGTCAGGTGCTGATGTTGCAAAGGCAATCGCACTGGGCGCAGATGCAGTATATATTGCAACTTCTGCGTTGATTTCCATAGGATGCAAGGTCTGTCAAAGCTGTTCTGAGGGAATATGTCCGAAAGGAATTGCAACACAGGACAGGATGCTTAGAAGAAGACTTGACCCTATAAGAAAAGGCCAGCAGGTTGCAAATTACATTGAAGCAATGACTCAGGAAGTAACTTCCCTGACTCAGCAGGCAGGAAACACTGACATTGAAAACCTTGAACGTCAGGACCTTGTGGCATTGACTGTAGAGGCTTCACAGTTAACAGGCGTGCCTATGGTGAGAGGTTAATATTTGAAATTAATTAATTATTAGGAGATATTGTTATGGCAGCATTCGACAGAATCAAATCAGGAATTCCGGGACTTGACAAGGCTCTGGACAACATTCGTTTAGGTGACAACGTAGTATGGAATGTCACCAATCTCAATGAATTTTCCTACTTTGCCGATCCTTACATAAGACAGGCAAAAGAAGACAAGAGAAACTTGATATATATGCGCTTTGCTAATCACCCTCCATTGATAGAGATGAGCGATGAAGACTTTGATTTGCTTGCAGCAGAACAGGAAAATCCTGAAAGCGAATTTTGTATGATTGAACGTGACGGAATCAAGATATATCAGGTCAATCCATATAATCAGTTTGAAACCTTTACTCTGGAGGTTCACAGGATTATAGAAAAGGAAGGCTATGATGCGTTTTATGTATTTGACTGTTTAAGCGACCTTCAGGCGGTATGGTCAACCGATTTGATGATGGGCAATTTCTTCAAGGTGACATGCCCATTTCTCTTCCAGCTTGATACCGTTGCATTTTTCCCAATAATCAGGGGAAGACATTCCTATGATGCCATAGCAAAAATCCGTGAAACCACACAGCTGTTTTTGAATGTATATTCAAATTCCGCTGATGAAGTCTATGTTTCCCCGCTGAAGGTCTGGAACAGATACTCCCAGACAATGTTTCTGGGCCATAAGTTCAACCCTCAGACAGGTTCCGTCAAGGTTCTCCAGGACGGACATGAGGTAAGCAGATATTACAAGACTGTTAATGACACGGATAAATATCAGAACGGACAGATTTTGGACAGCTGGGAGCGATACATGCTCCAGGTCAGAATGAAACATGATGAAGGGGAAAACGTAGATGAAGAGTGTGACAAGATATGCGAGCTCATGATGACCAAGGATGAGAAGATGCTTTCCAAAATCAAGGAATATTTCGCCTTTGAGGATTACACCACAATTTACGACCGCCGTGTAGGAAGCGGACTGGTCGGGGGTAAATCCTGCGGAATGCTGCTTGCAAGAAAAATTATTGAAAAAAACTGCCCTGAACTGTACAATAACGTTTTCGAACCTGACGATTCATTCTACATTGGTTCGGATCTGTTTTATACATATATTGTTTCAAATGACCTTTGGGATTTAAGGGTAAAGCAGAGAACCGAAGAGGGATATTATGAATACGGCAAAAAGCTGGAGGAAGGCCTTAAAAACGGTGTATTTTCAGAGGAAATCAAAAAAGAATTCATACATATTCTGGATTATTTTGGACAAAACCCTATCATTGTCCGTTCAAGCAGTTTTCTTGAGGACGGATACGGTAATGCGTTTGCAGGCAAATACGAATCAGTGTTCTGTGTAAACAGGGGTTCTCTGGAAGAGCGTTTAGCCGCCTTTGAGGATGCTGTAAAGGTGGTCTATGCAAGTACAATGAACATTTCCGCATTGGAATACAGGAAACTGAATGGCCTGGATGATGCAGATGAGCAGATGGCACTTCTGGTTCAGAGGGTTTCAGGTTCATATTGCGGCAATTACCTGTTCCCAACCGCTGCAGGTGTCGGATTTTCATACAGTCCATATTCTCCTCTTCCGGATATGGACAACAGCAAGGGAATGCTGAGACTTGTGATGGGTCTTGGAACAAAGGCTGTGGACAGAACCAAAAAGGATTATCCGAGAATTGTCAATCTTGACAAGCCTGAACTGACAATGATGAAGGACATGAAGGAAAAGCACAGGTATTCCCAGCATTATCTTGATGTCATCGATTTGGAAAACAGGAGTCTGCATGACATCCGCATTGATGACGGGCTGGACGTCCTTCCGAGATATGCAAAAAAGGTTCTCATAGAACATGACCGTGAAGCCGAAAGCATGTTTCGTGAACGTGGACAGCGCCGTGAAATAGTCTTTGTCAACTGTGAAGGACTTGTTAAAAATCAGCAGTTCATTGAAGTGATGAAGGAAATATTGAATACTCTGCAAACAGCTTATGACTATCCTGTTGACATAGAATACACAATTAATGTCGGCGAGGACAATTCATTCAACATAAACCTGCTTCAGTGCCGCCCTCTTCAGGTTTCAACAAACAATGAAGCTATTGAAATGCCTGAAGATAAGAATGTATTCTTCCACATCAGGGATTCCTCCATGGGAATGTCTAGAAAGAATACCGTTGATGTAATATGCTATGTTGACCCTCACAGGTATTACGAATATCCTTACGCTCAAAAAAGTTCAATATCACGTGTAATAAATAATGTGAATGCTTATTGTAGGGATAATGACAAGACTGCCGTTCTGATAGTTCCCGGAAGGATAGGTACGTCCTCTCCTGAATTGGGAATTCCTGTTGTATTTGCAGATATCAGTCATTTTTCCGCAATTCTGGAAGAATCATACAGTGAAGTCGGCTATATGCCTGAGTTGTCTTTCGGAAGCCATATGTTCCAGGATCTGGTTGAAGCGGAAATATACTACGGAGCATTATTTGAAAACGAGAAAAAAATAGAATTCAACAGGCAGATGGTACATGATTATCCTAATATATTAAACAAAATCAATCCAGAGTTGGATGATGAAGTGTATGATATGGTTCAGGTGATAGATTTCAACGGAGGCTGTGCCGAATTCTATCATGACATGAACAGGGACGAAACAATGTGTATTTTCAAGTGATTGGAAATATTTAGGATGGGTTGGGTGGGATATATGCCCTTTTATTTGTAATATTTCTTTTTAAAAAAAGATTTTTCAAATAAAAGCTAGTATGACAAAATTCCGATGTGACTGATGGCCCTATTGTGTTTTTGAGTTTATTTTCGCGATAGGGTTGTTATTCACATTTTTATAAAATATTTACAGTGAGGTTTTTAACAAGTTTTATGAATGTGCTATTTTTAAAAAAAACAAGTAATATTCCCCGTAAAGGGAATATTTTATATTATATCTGATTTCCGTCTTCATCGAATTCAGGCAGTGTCTCTCTACCGTTTTCATCATAAGCCGGCAGGTCACCACTACTACTTGAACTGCTTTGACTGCTTGAAGATTGTGAAGATGAGGACGGGGTATATGACGGAGTATAGGAATATGAGGACTGTGAATAACTTGAAGTATCTGCACTGTCCTGTGTATTCTGAGCGTCATCAAGGGTTTGCTGGATGATTGTACTGTTTTCCAGCTGCTCGTCAACAATGTCTCCTTCACCAACTGTCAGTTTCTGTGAAATGCTGCTTTCGGTATAGTTCGCATCTCCGTCAAATGTAACGTTGATGTTGTAATCTCCAGAGCTTACGTTAGTCAGTTTCACGATGGCCACTCCTGTGGAATGTGTTTCAACATCCTTGGAGTAGACTACGTTTTTATTCTTTGTAATCTTGACATGTACTGTTTTTCCGCTGACTGCACCATTTGCATCGTCTTTCAATTTAATATAAACAGTACCGTTTTCACCAACAGCCTTCTTGTTCAATATTTCCAAACTTGTTGTTTTGGTGTCGCTGTGTGGCATAAACATAATGGCGGCTACAATAATTGCAATAACGACAATTATTCCCACAATTACTAATTCTTTTTTATCCATGCTATCCCTCATAATATGTTCTTTTGTTAATGCTATTTAATGTTTTGTCTTGAATTGTATGGATATTCGGTCTTTTTCAAGTTGTTTTTAGTTTGAAAAAAGCATGTTTAATCTTTGATGAATTTCTCTATTGCATTTTTGGAAAAATGGAAAACAAGCCAGTCCTTCTGCTCGGCTCCTATGGACTTGTAAAATTCGATGCTTGGTTTGTTCCAGTCAAGGCATGTCCATTCCAGTCGTCCGTAGCCTTCTTCAATCATAATTCTTCCAAGTTCCTTTAAGAATGCCTTGCCGTATCCTCTGCCTCTGTATTCAGGTTCTATGAGGAGGTCTTCAAGGTGCATGTTCGCATTTCCCATATATGTTGAAAAGCCCAGATAATAAAGGGCAAAGCCTATGGTTTTTCCGTCAAGCTCTCCGAATATTACATGTGAGAGTTTTTCATCAAAAACCCACTTTTCAATGTCTGATTCTGTTGCAACAACTTCATCCAGTCTTTTTTCATAGTCTGCGAGCTTTCTGATATATTCCAAAATCAGCCTGCAGTCTTTCCTTTCGGCTTTTCTAAAAGTTATTTCGGCCATACATTACCTTTTGGATGTATGGATTAATAAATTTTTCATGCATAAAAGTTTATAAGTCTTGATTTTGATAATTTTTAACATGAAAAAATATATTTTGGTCGGACTTTGTGTAGCTATCCTTTTAACACTGACACTTTCCGTCAGTGCGGTGGACTTTGACGATTCCGTCATCAAGGGCCTGAATGTAACTGAGGACATTGACGGTGCTTTAAGTGAGGCCCAGTCCCAGAACAAGACTGTTGCTCTGATTTTTGATCAGGACAGCTGTGTTTACTGTGACATGCTTAAAAAGGATGTTTTAAGCAATCAGGAAATTCAAAAGATTTTCAATGAGAACTACGTCGTCGTTCTTGTAGACATCAATAAACATCCTGATGTTGCAGCCAAATACGAGGTTTTCGGAACACCTATGGTCCAGTTCCTAAGTCCTGACGGCAAATCCCTTGACAAAATTGAAGGGTATGTCTCAAGCGATGAATTTTTAACAACTTTAAAGGGGATTTAAATGGAAATCCTTCCTTTAATTTCTTTTTTTACCGGTGTCATTTCCATTCTCTCGCCGTGCATTCTGCCGATCATTCCGATTTTTGTGGCCTTCAGTTTAAACACAAAGACAAAAACCGAAATACTCTCATTTACCGTTGGTCTTTTAAGCATTTTTGTTGCAATTATATTTCTTACAGGGTTTTTCACATCCCTTGTCTATTCATACATGTTCTATGTCCGGATAATATCTGCGGCTGTTCTTCTGGTTATGGGGATTTTGATGTTTTTAGGCCGTTCTGTAAGCTTCAAATCCGTTTCTGCCAGAGGCGGTGAGGGCATTGTGGGTTCATTTGTTTTAGGTTTTTTCACATCACTCTCATGGGCTCCATGCTACAGCGGATATCTGATTTCCCTGATTGCAATGCTTGTAAGGTCAACCGGTTGGTATGCGGCATTCAACATATTCCTTTATGCTTTAGGATTTGCACTGACACTTTTTGTTTTAAGTCTTGTTATTTCAAAAATAAACATTGAAAGGCTGGTTTCGAAAACCCGTCACATTCCTAAAATCTTCGGGGCTTTGATAATCATCGGAGCGAGTTATCTGTTGTTCGAATCGATTAAGGTTCTAATTTAGGCCATTATTTTTTGAATCCCTGCATTTTGTGCAGGGTAAAAAGTTGAATTTTTTTCAGAAATGTTAATTAGTAAGTATGCATATATCTATTATTGGTGTTTAGATGAGTAATTTTGATTCACTGGAAAGTGCAAGAGAATTTTTTTACAAGGACAAGTTTGCGGTAAATACAGGAATAATTCTGGATGAGATTACAGAAGATGAAGCAATCTGTTCCCTTGAGTTGACAGATGAGCACAGAAACGCTTATGGCGGCGTAATGGGTGGAGTAATATTTACTTTGGGCGATTTTGCTTTTGCGGTATTGTCCAACCAGATTCATCAGCTGACTGTTGCCCAACAGGTTGATATTCATTATCTTTCAGCTCCAAAAGGTGACAAGTTAACTGCGAAAGCAACATGTAGAAAAAGCGGAAGAACTTCATCAATCATTAATGTTGATATTTCAGATGATACTGGCCGTGACGTTGCTCAATTTATAGGAACTGGATTTAAATTATGATTGAATTTTTGCGATGTTAATTTCATTGCAACAATTTAATTTATATGTCATGAACTAGTTATATTATAATGACTGATTAACAAGTCGTGAAAAATCTTGTTCGGAGTTGCACTGCCGCAGCTTCGAATTTTTTTATACGCAATTGATTGTTGCAAATCGCAACATTTGGAGGAATTTACATGTCTGACTTTGACAGCGAAAATATATTTGGAAAAGGCGAATTCAATGAAATGTTCGACGAATACTTCTCAGGCAAATCCTACCTGAATCCTCTTGTGGATCCCCAAGACAACCTCATGTTTATCGCAAATGTGACATTCGAACCTGGATGTCGAAACAACTGGCACATCCATCACGCAGAATCCGGCGGAGGACAGGTTCTTGTATGTGTTGCAGGTGAAGGATGGTATCAGGAAGAGGGATGTGAAGCTGTAAGCCTAAAACCTGGAAGCGTCATTGAAATAAAACCTGGTGTTAAACACTGGCACGGCGCAAAAGCAGATTCCTGGTTCAGCCACATTGCACTTGAAATTCCTGGTGAAAACCCGTCAAGCGAATGGCTCGAACCTGTCAGTGACGAACACTACAGCAAATTATAACTTCTTTTTTTCTTATTTTATTTTACATTAACGATTGATAATTTTATAATTGTATCTGATATTGTATTATTTAATCAAATGAAAATGTTGAAATATTAATTCTCATTTTAAGTCTTAATGTTTTCTTCAGGCATATCTACATATCAGTACATTTTTTTTAAAAAAGTGTGAAAAATTATTCGAGAATTTCATCAATAAGCTTTTTGGCCCTTTCACCGTCGCTCCAGTCAACAATCACAACAATGGCGGTCTGTGATGAATTGATTTCAATAATTGGAATATTATTTTTCCTGAGCTGTTCGGTTATTGAAGCTATGATTCCAGGCTTTTCAATAACGTCAAGACTGACGATTGTAATCATGGCGGTGTCTTTTCCCAGTGAAAGGGAATCGAAAACATCACTTTCAAGAACAAAATCGTGCAGTGCCTTATAAGCCTTTTGAGCTTCCTCTTTTTCAATAAATATTGTGATTGAATTGTCACCTACTGAAACCTTGTAGATGTTCAGGTCATTTTCTGCCATATAATTTGTCAGATCGGATAGGATTCCTGTTTTGGAAAGCAGTGAATCTCCCACAATGGCAATAATTGAAAGGGGATCCTTGTACATTGAAACTGTCTTCAATGTTGAATCGTCAAAAGGGCCTATGATTTCTGTTCCGCTTGCGGTCAAATCAACATGTGAACAGTTGATGATTTTAGCCTTCATATCCTTGGTTTTGAATTTCAGAGCATGAGGGTGAATCAGCCTGACTCCCTGTGTAGAAAGGTTTCTCAGCTCCTCAACGGAAATCTCCTCAACGAGCTTTGCCTTTTCAATCTGGTTAGGGTCACTTGACATGACTCCGTCAACGTCACTTACAATAATGGTTTCATCAACATTCAGGGTGTTAGCAATGAGAAATGCGGTAATGTCACTTCCTCCACGTCCGATGGTTGTAACCTCTCCGTGAGGTCCCTTTCCTAAAAATCCGCAGACAACAGGTATTATTCCCTGATTAAGCAATATTTTAAGTGTGTTGATTTTTGCCTGGCTTTGAACAAGGTCAATTTTAGCCTCTAAAAAATTAGTGTTGGTGATCACCGGCCACAGGTCATTGTATGGGTCGATGACTTCGGCTTTAACGCCGTAAACTTCAATGGCTGCTTTCAGTAGTCTTGCACTGGTCCTCTCACCCATGGCCATAATCTCCGCCTTCTGGGCATCTGTCAGAAAGTGTCCGACAGCTTCATTTGAAAGGTTAATTAACTCATCTGTGGTATTGCTTGTAGCTGAAGCAATAACAACTATCTGATTTCCTTTCTCATGTTCTTTTATAACAGATTGGGCTGCCATTTTTATTTTGGCCCCATCTGCCAGTGCATTTCCGTCAAACTTCGCTACTAATAAAACCATTAAATTCACCTATTACAGTACTATTTGTAATTGGATTTTAATAAAAGTTTTTATCTTAATTGTGCAAGAATACCACGACCTCCTTTTAGGTCGTGGATGAATTGCACAAAAACAGGGTATGGATATTATTAGTTTTCAAATGCTCTCTCACTATTTGTTTATATTATGGTTATTTAATATTATTATTGTGTGTTTTTATAATTTGTAAAAAATTTTAAAAAACCCGTTTTTGGATGTGATTCATGTGTTTTCTGAATATAATACTGTTAATAAAGGTATTGTGGTTAAATTGTATCCTGATGAAAGTATGAGGGATAAAATTAATCAGAATATTGGTAATGCCAGGTTTACTTGGAATAAATTATTACAGGAATATCAGGAAACATTTGAATTGTTTAAAAAACAAGGATACACAAAGTTACAATGCAACATAAAAACATTCAATACAATGTTGAATATGCTGAAAACACAATATTCATTCTTGTATGAAAGTGAGTCAAGCAGTTTGCAGCAGGTTTTCCGTGACCTATTACAGGCATTTAAAAGATTCTTCAACAATACATCCAGTTATCCTAGATTCAAATCCAAAAAGAATCCAAAACATAGCTTCAGAATACAAAACAACAATAATATCAAAATACAGGACAATATAATTGTTTTACCAAAATTGGGACAAGTACATTACAGAACCAGCAACCATTATAAAAAACTACTAAAAGAATCTAAAATCAACAATGTAACAATTAAAAAGGAGCACGGTCACTTTTATGCAGTTTTCAACATCGAAACAAATGTAGAGACAATGGATTATACTTATAATATTGTGGGAATTGATCTTGGTATGAGAACATTAGCAACCCTCAGCAACGGACTAAAGATAGCCAATTTAGACACACGCCATGAGGAGAAAATGATTAAAAAATACCAAAAAATCCTATCACGAAAAAAATACAACAGCAACCGCTACAACAAAACACTAAAAACACTAGGAAAATGGATAAAAAGAAAAAACAACCGCATAAAAGACGCATACCACAAATTAAGCCACTACCTAGTCAAAAAATACGACCTAATCTGTATGGAAACACTAGACATACGCGAAATGTTCGAACAAACCGATTATAGCAAAAAACTACAAAATATCAGCTGGTACAAACTATTGGAAATGATCAAATACAAATGCCAATGGTACAATAAAATATTCATCCAAATAAGCCAATGGCACCCATCCAGCAAAAACTGTAACGTATGCGGATACTACAACAAAGATCTAGGCGACGAAAAAAAATGGACATGCCCACACTGCAAAACACAACACGACAGAGACATAAACGCAGCAAAAAACATCAAACAAGAAGGATTCAGACTTCTTAAAGAAAAAAAATAAAATGAACCTCAGGGACTGGGGGGATAGCACGGTAATACTACTTTCGTGGGAAAGTACCAGCCCGTGAAGTAAGAATCCTCGACCTCTTCCAAGGTCGAGGTAGTTCAAAATGAAAATTATAAAATTCAAATCAACAAGAATATCTGATGTATGCGATTTGATATGGATGTCTAAATTCAGAACTGGCAGCTCAATTGAGGATATCATTGTGGAATTGGTTGGTATTTTCAATAATATTAATGTTGGGAGAAATTGCCGGGAATTCTTCGCAAATGCATTACGATGTGGGCTGGAAAATTCATAGAAGACGAAAATAAAATTAAATAGTAATAAGGGGTTTAAACATGTCTGCAATGGAAACAGATGAATTAGTAAGTCAAGTAATGAAAACCGTACGTATTGAAGGAGAATTATACAGAGCTTATGAAAAAGGTTTTGATCAGGGCCTAAAAAAAGGTAGGAAGATTAGTCGTGAATTGGGTAAGGAAATAGGTTTTGAGGAAGGTAAAGTAATGGGTCTCGAAGAAGGTTCCAGAGATACCGAGTTCAAGTTCATTTCCAAACTTCTTGAAAAATTCACTCCTGAGGAAATCGCTGCTGACTATGACGTTTCCATTCAGAGAGTATATGAAATTCAGGAAAAAATAAAAAAAGAAAAATAAGTGAATTCAATCACTTATTTTTTTACTTTAACTGTTTTTTTGACAGTGTCTTTAAGGTATGTTGCCTGGTAGGTAACTTTTTTACCTACTTTGAGCTTTTTAAGGACACTTGATTTTATTGTAACCTTTGCAACACCTTTTTTGCTGGTTTTTGCAGTATATTTCTTGCCGTTGAACTTGAAAGTTATCTTTTTGGATTTAAGATATTTTCCGTTGACTTTGGCAAGTGTTGCAGTTAAAACCAGTTTTTTGCCTGATTTTTTAACGGTTGCACTTTTAAGTGTTACCACGTGTTTTACGGTGAGCTTTTTGGTTGCTGAAACTCCAAGGGCGGTTGCCATGACATTGTATGTTTTTGGAATTTGTGTTACCTTAAAACTGGCAATACCTTTTTCATTGGTTGTTGTTGTTTTTACTGTTTTTCCGTTTACCTTAAATACAACTGCAACTCCGTTTGCAAGTTTGCCGTCGGTTCCGTATACTGTCACTGAATAGTATTTTCCTGCGGAATACTGAACTGTTGAGGCTTTGGCAATTATTTTGGCATCAACAATAACTGTTGTGTTTGTTGTTTTAACCATTGGGGAGTATTTGTCATCTCCTGAATATGAAATGGTAACGTCATAGTTTCCTGCAGGCAGATTATCTGCAGTAACTGATGCTTTTCCGTTAATGACTTCTGCAGTGTATGTATTGTTTGCGATTGTCACTGTCAGTGTACCTGTTGCATCTTCAGGCAGGTTGATTGAGTAAGTCGGTGTTTTGGAACTTGTAGCATTCTTTACAGGAATGATGTCTTCACTTACGTCCTTTTCGGCTTCCCTCACTTTGAACGCCACACTCTGTGTGCCTGCTGAAACCTTGTCGTTTCCTTCATATTTTGCAGTTATTGTGTGCTCACCTGCTTTCAGGTTATGAACAGTTACGCTTGCGGCACCGTCCCTGATTTCAGCAGTGTAGTTGGCATTTCCTATTTCAACGGCAATGTTTCCGGTGGCATCCTTGTTTATTGTGAATGTTACTGTTGCGGTTTCTCCTTCATTGATGTCTCTGGCATTGACAGTAAGGTTTGCTGCGACTTTTTGTACGGTCTTTTCACCGAGTTTAACAGATCTTTTGCTGATTGATGTGTATTTGTCGTTTCCTGTGTATGAAAATGTCACGTTGTCATCTGAGTTCAAATCAGCTCCTGTGATTGTTGCTTTTCCGTTTTTCAGTGTTGCCTGATAGAATTTATCGTTAGCTTTTACGATAACATCTCCTGTTGCATCTTCATTCAGCTCCACAATCATGTTGTCATCGGATTTGGAAATTAGAATGTCGCTTTCAGGTTTTGTAACGGTTATTATGTATATTTCATCATATGATGCTGCGGAGTATGATCCGTAGAGTTCATCGCCTGTGTATTCTGCAGCGCAATAGTAATTTCCGATAGGAAGGCCGGATAGGGATATTTTACCCACTCCATTTTTAACGCTTGTATTCATGTTAAATACATTTAAATTACCGTTGGCATCACTTGGAAGGGTTATGGTGAAGTATTCATCACTTCCAACAGTCATTGTTTGTGGAAATGTGAATATCGGACTTGCATATAAACTTAATGCATTCAATTTCACATTGTATTTGCCGTCATCATATTTGATGTAATAGAATGTGTGGGCTAATTGGAATTTTTCCAGTGTGACTGTTGCTTTTCCGTTGCTCAGCTGATATTCTCCGTCAGTGATTTCATAGTCTTCATCGCTTGTTTCGTTATATATTGTGTGGTAAATGTATAGTTTGCCCTTTGCATCGTCCGGAAGTTCAACTGTAAATGATACTGAATTTCCAATGTTTACAAATTCGTATAGCATTTTAAGTGTTCCGTTGAGCAAAGGCATTATTTCGACCCGTTCATAAATTCCATTGAAATAGTCGTATTCCTCATTTTCGATATCGCTGATTTCGGCATTTATGCTGTGCTCTCCAAATCCGAGGTTATTAATTACGGCTGAAGCCTTTCCGTTGATGATGTTCACTGTTTTAAGTTCAACTCTCTCATTGCCGTTTTCATCATAAATGTAGAGTTTTGCGTTGAGGTCCTGAGGAGCGTTCACGGTGAATGTGATTTCCTCGCCATATGCCATATATTCCCTAATGTTGGTTGAAATGACCTCTCTGTTATTTTCGTCAGGATTTACAAAAAAGGTTCCCATATTCTCGCTCAGTTCAGGATATTTGTCGCCGTCATATTTTACCTGAACTTCATATTCTCCGAGACTTAAGTTGGAAACTGTCAATTCGGCTTTTCCGTTGGTGAGCGGAACTTTGTAGTCCTTATCGACAGTAACAATCAGGTTTCCGGTTACTTCAAGAGGCACTTCAAATGTAAATGTTATGCTGTCGCTGGCATACATGTAGTTCGCTTCCTGATAATAGTAATGGCCATATTGTGCTTTGACAGGGGATTTTTCGGACTTTTCAACATTTGAATTCTTATATATTATTTCCACTTCATGAGGTCCGTAAGTCATATTTTCTGCAAATATGTTGATGTTTTCATCTACAATGCCCATGTCAACAATTTCGCCATCAACGATTAAAGTATAATATCCGTTTTCATAGATTGTCTCTATTCGTCCAAATTCATTGGAACTGGTGTAATTTTCATAAGTTCCAATATCTGTTATTTCATCTATGTGGATAATTACATCAACAACGTCGAATGTGGTGGTTGCAGATGTTGGCTTGAAATAGTCATTACCAGTATAATCTATTTTAAGTGTGTGCTGGCCGAAATCAAGTGAAGATCCGTTCAATGATTCATGCATATCTGCGAGTTGGGTTTCGAAAAGTTTTCCGTCAATGAATATTTTTAAATTGCCTGAAATTTCATCCGGAAGGCCATATATTTCATAATAGAAATATTCCTCTCCTTTAAGGATGTCTGATACTGTTACGTTCATTTTGAGTTCCGGTCTGATGTCTGAAACTTTTGTAGTAATCCAGTCATAATAGGTGTAGTCATCGCTTTCAAAGCTTAAGTCAATGCCCAGATTTTTAAAGACTCCCCAATCTGATTCTGCACTTTCAAGATTGAAAATTTCAATGCTTCCTTTTCCGTTTTTTACACTTACGCTTTTCTCTTCTCCGCCAATGTTTAATGTCAATGTTCCTTCATATGCGCTTGGCAGTGTGATTGTAAGGTAGTTTTTGTCCTTTGAATATATGTAGGATGCAAGGTCTACATTTGGATGTACATTAATGTATGGGCTGTAGTTATATTCATCCTCAAATTCTCCCATGGTGACTGTGTAGTCGCTTCCGGTGTAGTTTGCATAAATTGCATGGTTTCCCAAATCCAGACCGGAAATATCAACGCTTGCAAAGCCGTCCTTTACAGGAGAGCTTCCAATCAGTTCATATGATTCGATTGTGTTGTCCTCGTTATTTATAGTTACTTCATAAACGTTGAGGCTGCCTTTGGCATCACTTGGCAGAGTCAGATATGCGTTGGTTTTTCCATCGAAATCAATTGATGTGCCATTGAGCATTATCTTAGGGTACATGTCAATGTCAATTTCTTTTGAATCGGTGGGATAGTCGCTTCCTGTGTAGGTGAATATCAATTCGTTTTCACCTATTTTCAATGCGGTGTATGGTATTAGGAGGGAATAGCCTAACTCATCATTGTTTTTTTCTATTTCATCTTTGGTTATTGTGTATTTTTTTCCGTTGATTGTGTAGGAAACGTCTCCTTCAGCCGCATGTAATCTTATGTAAATTGGCAGATTCTCTCCGTATGTTAGTGATTCTTCAATTTCATCAGCGGGTAATGCTTTAAAGCCCCAGTTCACAACAACGTCGTAAGTTTCATTAAATCCTTCGAATTTATCGTCGTCATGGTATGAAACTTTAACTGTGTATGTTTTGTAGGTCAAATCAAGTCCCAGGTCATCTGCAGTCAGGCTGGCATACGGTTTTTTGTCTATATTGGCGGAATATGCTTTTTCACTGTCCACGTAAACATCAAGAATTCCGCCGTTTCCATGTTCCCAGAAGTCCCAGGATATGAATTCGTCATATTTATGTTCCTTGATGTTGTATTCCTCCGGAACCTGGATGCTATAGTCCAGATAGCTGTCGTCTTCATAGTTATCGTCATCTTCGCCGTCTGATATGATATCGTCTGCAAAGATATTGTCATCTTCGAGAGGTAGTGCAATGGAGTCCTGTGTTTCATTAAAGTTCAGGTCATCCGCCGCACTAACTGCACTTATTGTCAGTATTGCAAGCAACATCAGCGTTGCCGCCAGTATTTTTCTATACTTCATAATATCACATATATTAATCGAAATAATATTCAAATTGAATACAAGTTGAATATAATTAATATTTATTTTAAATGAAGTATATATAGATTTGTAAAATTTCTGAACTTTAATTAGCCTTTTAAAAAAAATTAGAATATTAATTAAAAAAATAATAAAAAAGTGAAAGTTATTCACTTATTTTAAAACTTTTGCAGTTTTTTTGACAGTATCTTTAAGATATGTTGCCTTGTATGTTATCTTATTTCCTGCTTTCAGCTTTTTGAGCACTGACTTTTTAACAGTAACCTTTGCAATTCCCTTGGAGTTGGTTTTTGCCTTGTAGGTCTTGCCGCTGAACTTGAAAGTTATAGTCTTTCCTTTAATGGCCTTTGCGTTTTTAAGTGTTGCAGTCAAAACCAGTTTTTTGGCGGACTTTTTGACTTTAATGGTCTTTAAAGTTACGAGATGTTTGACTGTCAGCGCTGTTTTTGCCCAGCATAGATTTCCATCCCAAAGGTTGATTGTGTATTTTCCGGGAGTCAATGTCGGGATCTTGTATTTTACAGCACCGTTAACGCTTTTCACTGTTTTTGAAGAGGACTTTAATGTGATTTTAAGCTGACTGACTGCAATAACCTTGAATGTTGCAGTCTTTGAGTCCTTGTAATACATTGAAATTGATTTTGGAGCAATAATGCTTGGAACTTCCGGAATATCTGCGGTAATGTTAACAGTTTTTTCAGGATGTTTGGAATCTCCCGGATATCTTGCTGTAATGTTGTGGCTGCCCGGTTGGAGGATGATTCCGTCAGGGGTGTATGTGTATCTGGTTCCGTCAACATACACTTCAAGAGCCTTTGTTGTATCTGATGGAATTGTAGCTATCAAGACATTGTCATAAATCTCCAAATCAAGGATATATGTAACCTCAACGGTCTTTTTTACTGCAATGCCGTTGTATTCGACTTCAATACTGTGGTGTCCGTATGATAAATCATCAATAGGATAGAGGAACCTGCTTTGGCCTGTAATTGTCTGTGAATGGTATTCCTTGCCGTCAGCGTAAATTGTGAATTTTCCCTGGCGGTTGTCCGGTGCAAAAAATGCCTCCACGTTCCTTTCTGAATATATTGCCTTTGTAACCACGTCCGGAATGTTTATGATTGCAGGAGTTGCCTCAAATTCAACGGTTTTTGTATATGGACTGTAATGGCTGTTTCCTGTAAATTCCAAAGCCAAAGTGTAGTTTTTGGGTGTGAAACTGTAGGTGTAATATCCTTCAAAATGCCTGAATTCGGTATTTCTCTCAACATCCTTTCCGTGGTAGTCAACGGACTGGTTGTCAATGTATAATCTGAACTCGTCAATTTCACATTCCTCCGGAACATTGTATATGTAAACGTCATATCGCTCCTCATTTGTCAGTACCTTTCCGTAGGTATCCCCATATGAAATGTCAATATCTTCAATGGGATTTGTCATATTTTCATCAGCATTTTCAGCATTGACAGCTGAAATTGAGATGAAAGCTATTAAAATAAGTGAAAATAATATTATTTTTTTCATTTTATGCCTCTATAATATATTTTGAGGTTGAATTTTAAAAAAGTAAAGATAAGGAATTTAATCCTTATTCTGTTTTTCCATTTCGATTTCTTTTAGAATTTCATCAATCAAATCTGAATCATATTCCTCTTCACTGTGAGTTTCTGTCTGCGGGATGCTTTGAGAGGAATCCTGCGGTGTTTCATCCAGAAGTGATTCGATTTCATCATAGGAAATGCTGTCCGCCTGCGGTGCAACTCTTTCAAAGTGATCTTCGCTTACATCATATGTATGTTCATATGCAGGCTGGCTTTGATATGTCCTGTTTGAAGGCTCTTTTGCCTTATCCGCATTCATTGTAATCGGCAGGGATTTAAGACTGCCCCTGAAGTATATGCTTATGAATATTATAACAAGCAGATAGAATACCAGCAGATTCGGATAAAGGAACCTGTTTTCATTTTGAGAGCATGTTAAAAAGACACCTATGATGTTTATCAGGTTCGGCACATAGACAAGATACATGTCCTTTGATTTTGTAATCAGCTGGAATGCTACTAGAAGTATAATTGCAAGATACATGTACAGTGCCGGACTGTAGAATAAAGTGTCAGTAAGCGTATGGTCCTTGAAATACACTGCAAATGAATTTACGAGGTTGTAGTTTGCCTCTCCCAGATTTGCTGAGGTGAGCTTTTCATATCCTGCAGTCGGAGTAATGTTGTTTTTTGTGTAGAATAAATTCTGAGCCTCCTTAAGCTGAGCTCCGTCTTTGGTTATGTAGTAAGCCTGTCCGTTCCAGTCATCGCCTCTAAGAACGCTCCATACCATTGGCGCTCCACCCTGATTATTTATGTGAGCATCCTCAACGTTATATGCCATGCTCAATGATCCGATAATCAGTATTAAAACGATTGTAATAGCTGGAAGCATGAGAAATGTCCTGTCGGTATTTCCGTTTTTCATGTAAATGTAGACCAGAACCGCAACAAGGGTAATTATTGCGATAGGCAATCCGATAAGACTTAACTGGGATGTTACGGCAATTGTAATGGCCATTATTATTGCCAGTTTCATGCTTATCTGCCCGTTTCTGTCAATAAGCACCTTGATTAAAAAGCTTAGGAAAAGCAGGCCGTAGCTGAAAAGGATTTCCTTCCACAATGTGATTGAGTAAACTGCATTAATTGGAATCAAACAAATGATTAATGTAACTATAAACTGAGCAACGAACTTATTGCTGCTTTTGCTTGCATCATCACGATGATACTTACAGATTACTGTCCAGATTGTTGAAAATACCAGAATCTGTAAGGCTGCAACGCTCAATGGTGTGCCGAAAATGTTCAGCAGTATCATTTCAATGAATGAATGGAAAAATGGGAATCTGTTTGTAAACTCTCCCCCTGCAATCTGATGCAGCTGATTGAATGATTCTGTAGTCAGGATTCCCGGATTGTAAATGAAAAGATACAGTCCGAATATAAGGATAGGGACTATAAAAATCATCAAATCCCGATAGTTAATCCTTTTCTCGTTTGATTTAATCTCCAAATTTTGCAAGTTCATGAGTAATACTTTGTTACTTGCGAATATATATAAATTATTATATTAAAAAAAGAAGAAAATAAGGATAAAATCCTTATTTTTTAACTTTAACTGTTTTTTTAACGGTATCCTTAATGTAGGTTGCCTGGTAGGTTATTTTTTTGCCTACTTTGAGCTTTTTGAGGATATTTGATTTTATTGTTACTTTTGCAACACCTTTGCTGTTGGTTTTAGCGGTGTATTTCTTACCATTGAACTTAAAAGTAATTTTTTTGTTTTTAAGGTATTTTTTGTTGACTTTGCTCAATGTTGCAGTCAATATCAACTTTTTAGCTGATTTTTTAACAGCAGCTGATTTTAAAGTCACAATATGTTTTACTGTCATGGTTTTTGTAACGGATTTGCCTAAAGCTGTTGCTTGAACTTTATATTTACCAGGAACCTGTGTTACCTTAAATTTAACAGCACCATTAACTGTTTTTATTCTTTTGAATAATTTTCCGTTGACTTTGATTATCACTTCAACATCTGTAGCCGGTTCTCCGTCAGTTCCATAGACTTTAATTGTGTAATATGAACCTGCTGAATAAATCACATTAACATTGGATGCAACGACTTTAGGGTCAACTGCAGGAGTAACATTGCCGGATTCATTTCCAGGACCCCCATCGGACGGAGTAACATTACCTGATTCATTACCAGATGGAGTTTTTACCTCATTTACCTTAAATGAAACTGATTTTTGAGATTCAGTGAAATACTCGCTTCCAGCATAATAAACCACAGCATCATATGATCCTGCAGCCAGACCTGAAACAGACTGACTACCAGCACCATTCTGGATTGAAACAGTATAATTGGAACTGCCAACTCTCAACAAAACATTTCCATTTATTGTATTATTCAATGCGATTTTAACAACTGCAGCCTCACCCACGTCAATATCATCCACACTAACAGCGAGTCCGGGATCAATCGCAACAACATTCACCTTAAATGAAGCAGACTTTTGAGATTCAGTGAAATACTCGCTTCCAGCATAATAAACCACAGCATCATAAGTTCCAGCACCTAAACCTGAAACAGTCTGGCTTCCAACACCATTCTGGATTGAAACAGTATAATTGGAACTGCCAACTCTCAACAAAACATTTCCATTTATTGTATTATTCAATGTGATTTTAACAACAGCGGCCTCACCCACGTCAATATCATCCACACTAACAGTAAGTCCTGGATCAACTGGAATTATTTTTGAACCGACAATTTCAAAGTAGTCATAAAATCCAGCAGCTATCCACCAGCTTGTTGAATAGAAATAGAACTGCCCATATTTATCGCTTGAAACTTCAAAATGGTCTAACGCCCAATATCCTACAGGAATATCTGAAGCTTTAAAAACAGCAGTACCTGTATAAGGAACAGTCATATTCCTGACATCATCACCATAAACATCATAAAATGTTATTGAAACATTTCCGGATGTATCTTCAGGCATTACAACAGTGAATACAGCTTCATCGCCGCCTGCAATACTTGCCAAAGTCACATTTTCAGGCCATACTACAAATGTCTCATAGTCCTCGATTTCATAGTCATCGCCGACATATAGGATTTTAATATCATGTCTTCCAAGCACATCATATTTGAGAGGCATTGTTGCCACTCCATTTTGAATAGCTACACGTTCCAAAATCACTTCTTCTTCGTCTTCATTAGCAGTATAAACCTGAATATGTCCTTTGGCATCTTTTGGAACTCTAATCTGATATGTAAAGTCTTCTCCTATAATAATATGTTCATTGTTTTCCGGTCCGATTATTTCATGGTTTTGTAAAGATAAACTGAAATCATAATCCTCGATATTATAGTCTTCACCTTCATATCTGGCAACGAAACTGCCGTCAGATGTTATTTCATCTGAAAATTCCCCAAGAGCAATTTGAGCTTTTCCACCGATAAAACCGGAAGTTGCAACCTGTTTATAGATATAATCATCGATATCACTATCCCAATCCTCCAGATAAACGGTCAAATTACCTTCAGCATCTTCAGGAAGATATAATGTAAGATATAAATCATCCACATCACCGATGAAAACATTACGATACTCATCGAAGTTATGAATTATCGCATAATATACTGTTGTATTGAATTCGACTGTTTCTCCAGGGTATTTCTCATCACCGCTGTATATTACAGTTGCTGTGTAATTGCCGACAGGAATTCCGGTAATATTAAATACTGCTTCGCCGTCTTGAACAGTTTCTGTGAATTCTTTTCCATTGATTATTACTTTTACCTCACCTGCAGCATCATCCGGTAAAGATACGGATGCTTCACCGTCACCGTAAACGAGATCATTAAACTCAAGATAATACCAGTATTTTGCTGTGACATTGACTGTTTTAGCTGACGGGTCATAATTTCCATTCTCATAGACAATAGTCACTGTGTGATTTCCATAGCTTAATGTAGCTAAATTGAAATAAGCCCTGCCATCTTCAATTTTTTTGCTTTCGATTTCGTCACCGTCAACAATGAGTTTTGCCGCACCTGTTGCATCACTAGGGAGAATGACTAAAGCAGTTTTTGAACTCATTCCGAAGTTGGTGTTTAAAGGAACTTCAACAGGAATGCTAATATCAATATATGTGACATTGAAGGAATCATAAGCGGTTGAAGGGGCAAAATAACCGTCACCGGAGTATTCAAATCTCACATCATGTTTTCCCAATGTTAAATTGTCTGTTTCAATATATGCATGATCATCATTGAATACGCCATAAAAAACATCATCAACATATGCAGTTATGTTTCCTCCGGCATCAAACATAACATCAATGTTGAAACATGCATAATATTCCTGACTGCCTTTTACAAGTACCTGATAATCATATTCATCAATTTCCAATTTGGTTTCAGGAGACATGTCAGTTATTTTAACATCAAAATAATTAGAATAATAATAACCGTCTTCACCTTCAAATTCAAGATAAAACTCACTATCACTGATTTTTGAAGCGTTTATGGTAAATGTGGCTTTTCCGTTAACGACACTGTATGATTTTTCACCGTCGCCTGCTTCAACATACAATGTACCATTGTATGAATCAGGCATGATTAACTCACAGTCGTATACTTCCTTATTCCACATTTTGTCCGGTAAAACCACTTTCGGACCGACACGTACAGTAATATATTGATCATATTCATCATCAATGATTATTTCATAATCATCGCCGGTGTAGTTTGCATAAATATAGTTATTGCCAAAACTCAAATCATCCAGAGACGCATTGACAAGACCGTTTTCAACTTTAACTGTTTTAATCAATGTAAATACTGAACTATAATCAGAGATATCATCATCCCATTCAAAATCAATTTTATATATGTTTAAATCACCTTTTGCATCACTTGGCAATTTCAATGTAAGATATGTAACTTCACCATATGCTATTTCATATTTGGAAAGCTTAACCAGTCCTTTAACAGTTATAGGGTAGTTTATTGTTTTAACAGGATAGTTATCAGAGACATAGGTGAAAGTGATGTCATTTTTGCCCATTTTTAAATCATCACTGCTGAGAACAATTGAATAGGAATCTTCAGCATCAACTGTGTATTTTTTGCCGTTAACCACATATTCAACAGTGCCGGTTGATGTAGGGACAGTTACATAAAATTCAGTATCACTTCCGTATTCAAAAGTATCCTCCCTCGCATAGACATTAAAGTTATATGTAAAATCAACATAAGCGGATTTTATAAATCCTTCATAATTTTCATCACCGGAATAAATAAAGTCCACCTTATAAGTACCGTAATCGAATTTATCAACGTTTAAATCATACAAATAGATATCATTAGAGCCGGGAATGGCATTATATACTTCACTTCCATTGATAGTGACTGAAACAGACCCTTCCACATCATCATAAAACTCATAGCTGATAAGCCTGCTTTCATCATCATGGACATCAATACTATCAGAAAATATTACTTCATAGTCATCTTCATAGAATTCAGTTTCACCAACAGCTGCAGATTTAACATCGCTTTGCAATACCGCTTCGCTGCCGGCATCATCTTCGTACAATTCATCTATTGCACTAACATCACTTAAAAGGGAAAGTTCCTCCCCTAAATCGGATGAAACAACTGTTTCGTTGTTGTCATTCAAATCTGCAGCGCTAACAGCAGACATTGATATTAATGCAATGAGAAAAAAAAGTAAAATAAATATATTTTTATTCATTTTTTCACCTTAATATCAATTTTTTTAAAAAATTAATACATAAAACTAGTTTATTCAAAATTATATATATAATATTACCTAAAATGCACTAAATAATTTACATTTTACATATGACTATAGCTCATTATGATGCCCTCGCATGACGTCATATATTTCTTCACGTAATCTTTTACAAGTGGGATGTCATCAAAAATCCTGGAAATAATTTAATCAAAGTATTTATAATTTTATAAAAAACTGAATTTTAATTAGTGTTTTTTTTTTTAAAAATAGGATATTTTAAATAATTCATATAAAAAACTGAATATTTTTTATAAATGTAACATTATTTTTATGTTTTTTGATGATCTGTCCATGAAAAACAGATTATGTAATCTTTTTTTGTCTGGTTTTTGGTTTAAAAAAATAAGTGGGATAAGGATTTTTACTCCTTATCTTTGAACTTTTACTGTTTTTTGGACAGTGTCTTTGAGATATGTTGCCTGATAGGTTATTTTTTTGCCGACTTTGAGCTTTTTCAAGACGCTTGATTTTATGGTTACCTTAGCTATTCCCTTCTTGTCTGTTTTGGCTTTATATGTTTTGCCATTGAACTTGAAGGTGATTTTTTTGTTTTTGATTGCTTTTTTACCGTATTTAAGAGTTGCCTGCAGAGTAAGCTTTTTGGCTGATTTTTTAACGGCAACTGTTTTCAGGCTTAAAGGCTGCTTGACGATGAGTTTTTTTGTAACCACTGCGTATTTGTAAAAATTTTCATAGTCATACAGGTCTTTTCTTGAGTAAGTGATTTTTAAAGTGTATTTTCCAGGGGTTTCCTTAAATGTAACTTTAGCCACTCCCTTTTCATCGGTTTTTGCCCAATAGAAATTGTAACCTATCTCAAAATACACGCTTTTTTTCGCAGCAATTTTCCCGTCATAGTCATATACCTTCACGGAATATACCTTGGATTCGCCATAATACATTGTAATGTCTTTTGCATTGACAATCTTTGCAGGAATCGGTTCGGCTACTACCAGAAATGTGGTTGTATAGTTATACTCTTCGCTGGAATAGGTTAGGGTTACGCGATTATTCTCGTAGAATTCAGTATTTTTAATAGGAACTGGAAGCTGCAGGTCGCTTATGGTTGCATTCGCTTTTCCGTTGACAAGCGGCAGGGTGTATGTTTCATTGTCTTTTTTGTATCTCTCGATTTTAACTGTAATGAAACCGTCACGGTCGGGATTCATTTCAAATGAAAATTTCGCATCGCTTCCGTATCTTACGCACTCGTCGTAGATAAGTTTAGGGATAATGCTTTGGGTTGTGCTGTATGCAGATACATTGTAATCATTGCCGGTATATATGATATCGATTTTATAGGTATTTCCGTCTTTTAAATCTTCAAAGGTAATGTTTGCAAAGCCATCAGCCATGCTCTGGCTTTTATATAATGAATCATTAACATAAACGCTCAGATTTCCCTCTGCATTTTTCGGCAGTTTCAGATATGCATATGTGCTGTTGTAGACTCCAATATTGGTGAAGATGTGTCCTTTAACTTCAATGGTATAGCTGACTGTTTTTGGAAGGTATTTGTCATCTCCAGGATAGGTGATTTCAAATATGTTGCTTCCAATCATCAAATCGGATATGTCTGTTGTGTAGTGCTGTCCATAATCATTGACTAATGAGTATGTCTTTGCGCCGGATTTGACAATCGGCCTGTTTGTACTGTCATCGGAGAGGCTTATTTCAAGAATCTTTTCATTTCCATATGCAATCCTCATTTGCTGATTTTCGTAGAAATCCACCCTGTAATTATGATTGATTCTGATTTCTTTCATTATCTTTTTGATTGTGACTGTTTCCTTTTTGGTCATCTTATTGTTTTTGGCATCTCCTGTATATGTTGCCTCAACAGTATGGGTTCCGATTGCAAGGCCTTTCAGATTGACTCTTGCATAGGCGTTGTCATCGGTGGTGATTTCAACTCTTTTAAATTCCTTGCCGTCAACCTTGACAATAAGATATCCTGATGCATATCTCTGCAGTTCACAGTAAACATATCCTTCATCAGGATTTGCTTCTTTGGTAATCCTGATGTACTGTGAAGCCACTTCAAAGTCATGGGTCAGGTTTAAAGGGTTGTACTTGTCAGTTTCAGGGAAATATGCTTTGATGCTGTGTTTTCCGTTGGAAAATTCAATTTTGGTAAAATCCACATCATTGTGGGGGTCATGACTCATAAGATAGTTTTCATCATCGATTTTCACGTTTACTTTGCCGTCATAGTCTTCCGGCACGTTTGAAAATGTGGCGATATTCATTCTTTCGCTGTAATCCGGATTCAGTACATAGTCCCTAAATTCTATGCTTACGTTCAGGTCCTCTTTTGAAGGACTGCTTTCGGTTATGATGTCTTGAGCATCATCGCTGATCTGTGCGGTTTCGGTTATATTTTCATTAGCCGAAACGGCACTTATAGATAGAACTGCAATGATAAAAAGACAAATGACAATAATTTTATTCATTTTTATATCCTCAATATGTTCAATATAATCTATTTTGTACACGAAATATTTATAAATTTGGTTTTGTGGAAATTCTCATTTTTATGAGTCTTTAAAATTTGAAAAAAGCCTATAAAATATTTCAGATTCAAAAATGGAATATCGATTAAAAAATAATTTTGTCATTGAATATAATTCAATTGTTTTATGGACTGTGTGGTTTTTCAAACAGTATGTTTAATTTTACATGACTGCAAACTCCAAGGAGTTATCGCTATATTGATGATGCAGTTTGGCGTGATTGGTTATTAAAAAAATAAGATAAAATAAGGATTTTACTCCTTATTTTTGAACTTTAACTGTTTTTTTGATGGTGTCTTTGAGATATGTGGCCTGGTAGGTTACTTTTTTACCTGCTTTTAGTTTTTTCAAGATGCTGGATTTTATGGTTACCTTAGCTATTCCCTTCTTGTCTGTTTTGGCCTTGTAGGTTTTGCCGTTGAACTTGAATGTAACTGTTTTTCCTTTAATTACCTTTTTGTTTTTAAGGGTTGCACTTAAAACAAGCTTTTTGGCAGACCTTTTGACCTTGACGCTTTTAAGGGTCAGCACCTGCTTTACGACAATTTTACTTGTAACTTTCGCATTTCTGTAGGTTGCGGTAACCTTGTATGTTCCAGGAACTTGGTCTATTTTAATTTTAATTTTTCCGTTACTGTCTGTTGTCGGATACTTGTATACGTTGCCAATTCTGACGGTGACACGTTCTCCCGCTCCGACAATTTCACCATGGATTCCCCATACGGTAAGGCTGTAGGTATTTGAATCACCATAATACATTGTAATGTCTTTTGAACCGACAAGCCTTGATGGAATCGGGTCAACACCAACGGAATATGATTTGGTTGCGTTATAGTCTCCCTTATAGGTTATGAGGATTTCATTGTAGCCAAATGCATTTTCCTCATATTCGAACAGGTTCAGTTCGGATAGGGAGAAGTTTGCCTTGCCGTCAGTCAATTGCAGCTCAAATGTTTCACCGTCCATTTTAACGGTAATGTTTAACTTCGCATCGGGATTTGTCTCAATGTAGAATGTTTCATCGCTTCCGTAAATCATATGTTTAGGATAGGTTGCCTTAGGAATCACTTCAATTTCTCTTGTGATGTTTTTGATGTCATAGTCATTGTCTGTGTATTCCGCCATGATGACATGCTTTCCAAGTTTCACGTTGCTTAAGCGGATTGCCGCATTAGTGTCTTTAATAGGGGTTGTCTTGTATAATTGCCCGTCAACATATACGTTCAAGTTACCTTTGGCATCTTCAGGGAGGTTGAGGAAAATCTCTGTGTTGTTGTAGGCATAATCATATCCTTCATCGATTTTAACTCCAATACCAGCCACTGTTTCAAAGTTTTTAAGAACTGATTTTTGAGCGTATTTACTGTCTCCTGGATATGTTATGTTGGCTGTGTGCATTCCAGGTTTGAGACGACTTGTATCAACACTGAATCTGCCTGAGGACTGTGAAGTCACACTGAATTTCTCTCCATCGATTGTTACTTGAGGTATGGATGTGGCATCATTTGAAATGAGTATTCCCATGATGTTATGTTCGCTTCCATATGCATTTGCATTAATGCCGTTAATGGTATATTTTGGAGGGGTTTCCACTTCTATTGCGATATCGTAGATAACATTAACGTTTTGCTTTTTGGTAATCTTTTTGTTGTTGGCATCTCCGCTGTATATTGCCTCAACAAGATGTGTTTTCTTGGAAAGTGTTCCCAAACTGACAAATCCACGGCTTATGTCCCCTTCTTGAGCGTCGATTTTAATCTTTTTAAATTCTTTTCCGTCAACATTCACTGTCAGGTATCCTGTTGCACCTTCCTTTAGACCAACGGTGACTCCTTCATTTGCTCTGATTTCGCTGTCGATTTTAATGTAGCCTTCCACAACCTCGAATTCACGGGTCAAATTCAGGGAATTGTATTTTGCGGTTTGGTTGATTGTAACCAAAAGGATATGATGGCCATAATCGAAGGCCCTTAAATTCACTGAATCCTCAAAATCAGCATCTCTTCCGGTTGCAATAATGCTGTCATCCACATAAACTGATATTGCTCCATGATAATCGTCCGGAAGGTTTTTCACTTTAACAGTCGGATGCCCGTCATTAGGATCAGGCTTAACGATATAGTCCGCACATTCCACTTCAACATTCAATTCCTGCTTTTGTGTGGCATTGTCCGTTAAAATGTCTGATGCAGATTCTGTTAGAACTGCTTGTGAATCGCCAATATCTGCTGTTGCGTTTTCAGATGCACTGACTGCACTCAGTGAGAAAATGGCGATAAGCACAAGAACCATTAAAAAAATCTTATTTATCTTCATTTTATTTTCTCCATAATACAAAATTGATATATTATGGTCATATTTTTTTTACTAATGGATATATATAAATGTCTATGGTTTTAATAGGGGGATAAGGATTTTTAATCCTTATCTTAGAACTTTAACTGTTTTTTTGACAGTGTCTTTCAGATATGTAGCCTGGTATGTTATTTTCTTGCCTACTTTGAGCTTTTTGAGTATATTTGATTTTATGGTTACCTTAGCTATTCCCTTGGAGTTGGTTTTGGCTTTATATGTTTTGCCGTTGAACTTGAAAGTCACCTGCTTGTTTTTAATGACTTTTTTGTTTTTGAGAGTTGCAGTCAGGACAAGTTTTTTGGCTGATTTTTTGACTTTAACTGCTTTAAGTGTTAATACCTGTTTTACTGTCAGCTTTTTTGAAACCTTGATGTCCTTGTATGAGATGGCGAAAGCGTCATTATATCCGTCATTCACGGTTTCAATTTTTTGGTAGTTCTTGTAGATTGCGGTTATTGTATATTTTCCGGGGGTTTCCTTTATGATGTGTGTGGCTATTCCTTTTGAATCGGTTTTCTCCTTATATGTTTTGGATCCTATTTTAAAGTAAATGTATTTTCCGGCTTTAACGAGTTTTCCGTCTTCTCCGTAAACCTTTACGCTGAATTTGCTTCCGTCATTATAAAACATTGTAATGTCTTTTGCAGAAGTCAATTTAGGCTCCACGCCTTTTACATGAATCATAGGTCCATTATCATTGTCGTATTCTCCGTAGTGTGTATGTATTTGCATAAGTTTGATTGGCAGGTTCTTGAGTGTATGGTTTGCGGTACCGTTCACCGGAGTGATTTCAATTTTTGCCATCAGGCTTTCACTTTCAGCCTCTACAAAAAAGATTATGATTTTTTCGTTAAAATCAGGGTTGGTGAATACCTGCAGGTACTCGTCGTCACCATAGTTCATCTGTCTAGGCAGGACAACTCTTGGGGCAATGCTGATGGAACCCTGAGCCATCGCTTCTGATAGCTGATAGTCCTCACCGCTATACTCTGCCATATAGTAATAGTCTCCAACTTTCAGATGTGAAACGTCAATTTCACCGTATCCGTCAACCAGTTTTACATTTCCATACAGGAGGCTTTCATTTGCCTGCCTAATCCAGCCGTCTGTGGAGATGTATATTGTCAGATTTCCGTTTGCATCTTTTGGAAGTTTAAGTGAAATCTTTCCTCCGTCTCCATATGATACGTCTAGCGGAATGTCAATTAAGGCCCTGACATTCAATGTTTGCTTAACTGTATTTTTAGGGTATTTGCTGTCTCCGTTGTAGGTGATGCTAACCTCATGGGCTCCCAAACCCACGCCGGTAATATTTACGTAAAATATCTCTTGTCTGGCGTTATATGTTGTGGAATGATTTTCACCGTCGATTTCCACAATCAGGTTTTTGGTAATGCCGCTTGGAACCTGAATTCCAATCATTTCGTCACGGCCGTAGGTGACATATTCGTTTTCAAGCCACATGTCATAGAATATATTGAATTCTGATTTTTTTGAGACTTTTGAATATTTCTTGTCTCCTGAATAGGTCACTTCCACCACATGTTTTCCTAGAGCAGTATCCAGGCTCTGGCTAATGTATCTGAGGGAACCTTCATGGTCACATTTTGTAACATCAATCTTTTTAATCTGCTTTCCGTCAAGCTTGATGGTTACATAACCTGTTGCATCAATCGGGACTTCTGCAAGGGCATATGCCGAATCGGTGCTCACATCTCCTTTCGGAACGGTGATTCCTACATCAACTACGCTGAAGTATTTGGTAACATTTGTAGGATTGTAAAATTCATCGCCCATGAATGCGAATGTAACGTTGTGTTTTCCAAGTGAAAAGCTTGAGGCTCCCACTTCGAAGTAGTTATATCCGTAAAAGTCATATTTAGGATTGTGGATGCCGTCAAAATAAACATGATATTCTCCATCGTCTGTTGCATTTATAATCTCCGCATATGGTCCGTCTCCGTCATAATGCTTGTTGAGCTCTTCCGGAAAGTCCACATCAAATTTTAAGTCTGGCTTTTTGATTTCAACCATCTCTGTGTCATTTATTTCAGTAGGGGTTGTGTCAGTGGAGTTTTCAGCGCTGACAGCACCAACCGATAAAATGAGCAGGATGATGAAAGCTGTAAAAATAATCTTTTTCAATTTTAACTCTCCTTAAGTATATGTTAATTAATTTTTATATGATGAATATATATAATTAATGCATTTTTGGTTTAAAAAAAGATAAAATAAGGATTTTTAATCCTTATCTTTGAACTTTAACTGTTTTTTTGACTGTGTCTTTCAGGTATGTTGCCTGATAGGTTACTTTTTTGCCGACTTTGAGCTTTTTGAGTATGCTTGATTTTATGGTTACCTTAGCTATTCCTTTCTTGTCTGTTTTGGCCTTGTAGGTTTTGCTGTTGAACTTGAAGGTAACCTGCTTGTTTTTAATGGCTTTTTTGTTTTTAAGTGTTGCAGTTAAAACAAGTTTTTTGGCTGACTTTTTGACTTTAACGGCTTTAAGAGTTAAAACAGGCTTAACTGTCAGCTTTTTGGATGTGGAAAAACCGTTGTATATCACTTTAACAGTGTATTTTCCTGGAGTAACGGTATTTGGAACTTTTAGTTTTGCAATTCCTTTGGAGTTGGTTTTAACCTTAACGGAGGTTTTGCCTATTTTGAAAGTTACGTATTTTTCTTTAAGGATTTTACCGTTCAATCCGAATACTTTAACGCTGTATGTTTCGCTGTCTGCATAATACATGCTTGCAGGTCCTGTCAATGTGAATTTAGGTTTAACGACTAACCAGTATTCCCAAGGCTCATATTCATATTCGCTGTTGTTGTATGTTAGTGAGGTGTAGCCTTCATAATATGTCATACTCGCAAGGTCTGCCAGTGAAATCTTTGCGTTTCCGTTTACAACATCAACCTGCCTGTAGGGTTTCCACATCCTGTAGAAGTATAATGTTCCGTTCACTTCCTTGTCTGTTTTTATGGTGATATATTTGTCATCACCCCAGATCATGGATTCAGGGATTGTTATTATAGGATGGATTTCAATTGAATAGTCGGTAACGTTTTCGATTTGGTAGTTGCCGTCATATTCTGCTTTGATATAATATTTTCCGATATGATCTCCTTTAATGTTAACTTTAGCATATCCGTTGCTTAATTCCTGTGAGTCGTAAATTTCATAAATTTTATCAGTTTTGGCAATATAAACTGTCAGGTTTCCTTCTGCATTTTCACTAAGGGTCAGTTCGACATCTATTGATGAGTTGTAAGGTATTTCATAGTCGGATATTATGATGTCTGCAAAAATCTCAAATGTGGAGTTTACTGATTTTGAGGGATATTTCCCGTCACCAGTGTAGTTTACCTCAATTGCGTATTTTCCCGGCCTAAAATCGGTGGTGTTTACGTAATATGTCCAGTAGTCAAAATCTTCCATTTTGTAAACGGGAACTTTCTCACCGTTAATAAATACGTTCAGATTATTTTTTATTATGTCCTTTGGTGTTGAAATTTCAAAGATGTTTTCTGAATCGTGTCCGTAATAATAATCGTATACGTTGATTTCAAGAGGATATGTGACTGATGTGATTGTTCCGGTTTTGCTTTCCTTCAATGTTTTTCCATCGACTTTGCCGCTGAATGTTACTGTAACATTGTAAGTCTTGCCGAATGTAATGAATTTATCCAGTTCTATAGGGATATTATTTGAAAAGCCCACATCTGCAGCCTCACTGTCCAATGGAGTCACTTTAATAGTTTTCTTTTTTACACCGTTAATGTATAATGTTATTGTTCCGGCAGCATCCGGAACAAGCTTTACTCCGATATCATCGCTTCCAAGCACATATTCACCGTTTATCATGTTTATGATGATTTTCTTCACGCTGAATATGTGGGTTTTTGTAAGTGGCTTGTATGTGTCATCTCCTGAATACTGGACTTTGATTGTATGGTCTCCCAGTTTGTAAAACGGGGCAGGAATTTCTGCAGAAGGGTCTTTAAAGTCATCGACTTCTCCAAAATTTATTTTTTTGTTGTCTAGATAAACTGTAAAGTTTCCGGTCATGTTTTCATAAGTCGGGTATATGAAAAGAAATGGGCCTTCAGACCGCTCCCAGCAGTTTTCAACAAATTCTTCCTCAAAGCTGATTGTAAAATCGCAATCCTTTTTCTCATCAGCTACTGCAGATGATTCATTCGAATCTTTGAGAAGTTCATTTGTGTTTTCAATTTTTATATCTTCAGTCTCTTCAAGTTCTATGCTTTGTGTGGAGTTTTCTTCGGCTGAAACTCCTCCGATGCAGACTAATAAAAGAAGTAAAATAAGTGAAGATGTGATTATTTTTTTTCGGGTCATGGGTAAATATATGTTATTTTGTACATATAACTGTTGTAAGTGCTTTTAAAAATAAGATAAAATAAGGATTTTTCAATCCTTATCTTTGAACTTTTACTGTTTTTTTGACCGTGTCTTTCAGATATGTGACCTGATAGGTTATTTTCTTGCCGACTTTGAGTTTGGTTAAAACTGATTTTGGAATTGTTACCTTAGCTATTCCCTTGGAGTTGGTTTTTGTCTTGTATGTTTTGCCGTTGAACTTGAAGGTAACTTTTTTGTTTTTAATAGGAGTATAACCATTTTTCTTAATACTTGCCTGAATGGTCAGTTTTTTGGCAGATTTTTTAACTTTAACGGTTTTAAGTGTTGCGAAATGAGGTATAGTTATTGTTCTTGTTTTTTTCTGTCCTGTTCCGTAATTTGTTTTCCAAACTGCTTTGATGACATATTTCCCGGCTTTTTCGAAAATATATGGAACGGTTATTCTGGTTGTTTTTTTAGTTATCTTGACGCTTTTATATAGTTTTTTGTTAACATATATTGAAAATGTTCCTTTTACCTTGTCACCACTTTTCAAAGTAAATGTTTCTTTCTCATAGGGGTCCAAACCTATCCATTCGTAGCATTCTACTTTTGCAGGCACGACTTTAAATGAGGTAGTTGCTTTTCCATTTCCATTGTTTGTATTGTAGACTACTTTAACATATGTTTTTCCCGCTTCTGTGCATGGAATATTGATTTTTGCATTGTTGTTGGTAATTTTTTTGCAATCAAAGAATGTATATTTCTTCCCGTCATGACTGGTGTATGCAGTAATCTTTCCGGTTGTGTTTTCGGGGAATATGAAATCAATTGGGTATTTTGAGTTGACAAGCGGTTCTTCGCATTTTGCAAGTTGGTCTTTTTCTAAATAGAAAACTTCTTTTATGGTTTTTGGAGGGAGACCGTCATTACCTGCATATTTCACTTCCAATGTATGGTAGCCTTTGGATAAGGATAACTTGTTAATCCATATTGGAGCGCAATCAAATAACATTCCGTCATACTCGTTCAATCCTCTGTTGTAGTTTCCCGGGTCATAATAGTCTTTAGGGTTGTAATTGATATTTTTCCCATCAATAAATACGCTAACACGGTTTGAAACTCCCATAAAAAAGACAAAACCATGGTAGTTAATGTATTCGGTTAAATTTTCATAAACAAATCCGATGTATAATCCAAAGTAATAGTCTTTGGTTATATTTATCCTTTTGGTAATGTTTCCATAATTTCCAGTATAATTTATTTCAAAGGTATAGGTACCCAATTCTAAATATTCCTCGTCTTCCGCTAACTCGTTTAAACGATAAGTGACAGTTTTAGCCCCGCCATATGCTGAGTCAATATCATCAACATTGTACCGTTTGCTTGAGCCGTTGTAGGTTATGGTTATTGTCCCTGTTGCATCGTAAGGGGTTTTCACTTCGAAATCTTCAAAGTCATAATATATTATTTCATTATAGACTATGGACATATTGACAATTTCAAAATTGAATGTTTTATTAATAGGTTTATAGTAGTCAATTTCGTGATAATTCAACTTACAGGTATGGTTTCCCTCTGTATAGTTTTTCAAATCCAGATAAAAATATTCATGGCTGTTAGTCTGGATGACGCTTTCATATTCCCCGTCAATGTAGCAGGATAGATTTTCATAAGCAATTGGATAATAGTAGCTATAAGAAATTTTTAAAAATTCATCTTTTACAATTTCATTTTCGATATCAAATTCGATGTTGAGGTCTGCTTTTTCAGGGGTGTCTTCTGAAGTTACAATATCTGTGTTGGGTGTGTCATTCATTGAATTTATGTCAACAGAATCATCAGTTGCATTTTCACCTGCACTAACGGCTCCTATTGTTATAATAATCAAAAATAGCGATATTAAAATCTTTATTTTCATAATTAAAACTCCAAAAAATTATATAGTTATATGTATTTTGTATGTATGTTATATATCTTTTTTAAAAAAGAAAAATTAAATAAGGATTTTAAATCCTTATTTTTGAACTTTAACTGTTTTTTTAACAGTGTCTTTCAGATATGTTGCCTGATAGGTTACTTTTTTGCCTACTTTTAGTTTTTTCAAGACACTTGATTTTATGGTTACTTTAGCTATTCCCTTGGAGTTGGTTTTTGTCTTGTAGGTTTTGCCGTTGAACTTGAATGTAACCTGCTTGTTTTTGATTGCTTTTTTGTCTTTAAGGGTAGCACTTAAAACAAGTTTTTTGGCAGACTTTTTAACTTTAACGGCTTTAAGGGTTAAAACCTGTTTTACGGTTAATTTTTTGCTGATTTTACATGATTTGTAGGTTGCTGTTAAAGTGTATGTTCCAGGTTTTACTGTGTTAGGTATCTTTAGTTTTGCAACCCCATTTTTATCAGTTTTCACCTTAATGGTTTGGCTTCCTATTTTGAAGGTAACGGTCTGGCCTTTTTTAACATCTTTTCCATATATTTTAGCGACTTTCAGGCTGTATGAGGTTCCGTCATTGTAGTACATGTTGATTTTTTCGAAGCTATCCTTAATATTCAGCTTAAGGTCGTATTCCTCTAATTTTGAGCTGTAATAGCCTATATCTTCGTCATGTTCCGTTGAGGCATATATGAATGTGACCGGAACGCCGTTTCTTATTGGAAGAGTTGCGAGTGAGAATTTCGCAGTTCCGTTGACGATTTTTGAATACATTGGCTTGAAATTTCCGAACATTCCGATGGTTCTGTTTTCCTGACCCGGAACATATATTGTCAGGGTCTGTTTTTCACCATAGGTCATTTTTGCCGGATGCACAACTTTCGGATACCAATGGGTCATAAAACTTCTGTTAATCACATTTCCGTCATTGAGTTTTATTTCAAGTTTCAGGCTGTATGTGTTGTTGAAAATTTTTGTAGGAATGCTTATTCTGGCTTTGCCTTTGTTTATACTGAAGCTTTTATATGTTCCGATTACAGTATCGGCAATGTCATCTATATTGAAATGATATGCAATGGTTTTATAAACTGTAACTTTCCCGTTAATGTTTCCATTCAAATTCACATCCATGATTAATGTTGTATAGTTGCTTAGTGCAATGTCAGTTATGAGATAGCTGTTCAGTTCCTGTGAATATGTATCTTTCAATTCGATTTTCGGGTAGGAGTAGCTGAGAATTGTGAATTTTTTCTTTATTGATTCAGTGTACTCGCCGTTTTTGTAATCAACGCGTATGGTGTGTGCGCCTGCGGATAATTTATTCAGGCTGATTTCACCGTATGCGATGGATCCTGTGTATTTCTTGTTGTCTATGTATACGGTCACATGCTTTAGGACTGTAGATTCATCATAGTCTATATAAGCTGTTTTTGGTATATTCTTAAAGTAGTACTCTTCACAGGTCAAATCAATGGATGGTCTTTTATCTATTGTTTTTTCCAGTGATTTGGTCATGTTATTTCCGTTGTATGTTACATTGACGTTCCATAATCCTTTTTTTAAGTTCAAAGAATATGAGTAATATGTTTTATTTTTAAGAGTAATCTTTTTGACATTGTCATTGACGGCAATAATCAGGGTTCCGTTTTCGCCTTCAGGCAGTTCAACAATGACTTTATCTCCAATTTCAATCAAAGGACCTGTGCATATTTCACAGTCAATAGGTTTTGTAAATGTTACGGTTTTGCTCTTTGCAATGTATGTGTTGTCACCGGAATATCTGACGGTAAAAGTATGTGTTCCATTGCTCAGTTGTGAGTAATATTTTTCCAGATTTTCGCATTTTTCCAACAGAACATACTTTTCATCGTAGTAGTACTCATCATAAAGGCTGTATTCTCCGCATTTTACATCGTCAAAATATAATGTCTGTGTTCCCCCAAGGTCTTCAGGTTTGGTAAATTTTAATGATATGTGGGGATTTCCAGTTTCATCAGATTTTATTGAAAAGAAAAATTCCATGTCCCAGTCCCTTGTGACTTCGTATATATCTATGTCTTCAAAAGTTTTGTTATTGAAATACTCACTGTAGTCTCCGGTATAGGTTATCTCGAAGTTATGAGTTCCTGCAGTTACCATGTCTAACGGAATAAAAGCAGTACCGTTAATCAAATCAGAAGTAAAGTATTCTCCGTCAATTTTGATTTTTAAAGTTCCGTTGGCATCCTCAGGCATTACCAATGTAACATTTGCATCCTTATCATATCTGCAATACAAATGGTAATATGGAAACTGCAATCCTGTTGCGGTTATATTCTTGACGACGGTCATTTCAGAATATTTTTCATCCTCATATGTGATGTAGACGATATTTTCACCCAGTTTAAGGTTGGTAAGTGCAATTTCTGCCTGGCCATTACTGACAGTAGCAGAATATGTTTTGTTATTTACAGCAACTGTTACGTTGGATTTGGCATCCTCCGGCAAATTGATTTTCAAAAAAGCACCGTTTATGAAGACTTCTCCCCTATATTCATCAGAGAAATGTGCATTTATTTCATAGTTAAGTTTAAATGTGCCCTGCCTGTGGATTGATTTGAAAGGCCTGGCTCCTGTAAAGTAGATATCATATGTGTGCATTCCATAGGTTAAATCTTCCAGAGTGATGTATTCATAACCTGTGAATTCCTCATCATGTATTGTTCTGTTGTCAAGCACGATTTTCAGATTTCCGGTTGCCACATTTGATTGAACACAAAAATTGCATTGGCTTTCATATTCAGTCTCAGTTTCAGGCACTGAAAATCGGATGTATGTGTAATTGAAATATCTAACTTCATCAAAATCATTGAATAAAGTGTCTCCACTATATTTGAACTCTGCCTTATGAGGCCCGTATGTTAGACCCAGTCTGTCCAGGAAATTGGTATCTACTATGGAGTAACTGTTCATGTACTCATCACTTTCCCAAGAGTCCTGATATCTACTGTCATAATCTATTGCAGGTTTGCAGCTGTATTTCAGTTCATCATCGATGTATATTTCCAGCTTTCCATTAAGATACGCTCTTTCAAACATTTCTATTTCAAATTCGCTCTCAAATCCGTTATTTTCTACATATTCTTCATCGACTGTGATTTGATAGCTGGCATTAAGTTTTTCAGCTGTATTGACAGGATTTTGATTACTGTCAGAGCTCACAGTCACGTTATCAGTTGTCTGGGGAACAGCATCATCGGCAGGTACATCTGAGGTGATGTTGTCTGCTGCACTCACTGCCCCTATTGTTAGGAAAACTAATAATAATGCTATCAATATTTTATTAAGTTTCATAAAAACACCTGTTAAATATGTTAATGTTTATATTGTGTATAATTAATATAATTTCGGTAATGATTTTTTAAAAAAAGAAGTTAAAATAAGGATTTTCGGATCCTTATTTTTGAACTTTAACTGTTTTTTTGACTGTGTCTTTCAGGTATGTTGCCTGATAGGTTATTTTTTTGCCGACTTTTAGCTTTTTAAGCACACTTGATTTTATGGTTACTTTGGCTATTCCCTTGGAGTTGGTTTTTGCCTTGTAGGTTTTGCCGTTGAATTTGAAAGTTACCTGTTTGTTTTTAAGGTATTTTCCATTCACTTTTGCAAGATTTGCCTGTAATGTCAGTTTTTTAGCGGATTTTTTAACTTTAACCGTTTTCAGTGTTACCAAATGTTTAACGGTCAGTGTTTTGGTCACTGTATTTTTAAGTGCAGTTATTGTTAGTTTGTATGTTCCGGGAGTTTGTGTTACTTTAAATTTAACAATTCCATTGGTGGTTTTTATTGTTTTAAATGTTTTACCATTTATTTTAATCATTACTTTAACTCCCCTCACTAATTTCCCGTCATTGCCGTATATTTTAATTGAGTAATATGGGTTTGCAGTATAAGTTGTTTTTAAGTTAAGGGATGTAATTTCGGTAATGACTGTGTTTTTGGAATACCAGTTAGGATACTTTGAAGCAGTATTTTCGTTAAACTTACAGTTCAATATTTTATTGCCTGTGCCTTCAAAATAAATTGCACCGCCTTGTTTTGCACTGCATTGTGTGAATGTGGAGTTTATCACTGTCCAGTCAAAATCTTCAGACCAGATAGCTCCTCCCTGTTTAGCGCTGCATTGTGTGAATGTGGAGTTTAAGATATTGCAGCATCCCCATCCGTAGAGGGCTCCTCCTTCATCTGCACTGCATTGTAAAAATGTACAGTTAATCACTTTCCAATAAAGGTTTTCAATGAGATAGTCTTCACATTCAGCATTGATTGCACCTCCTTTTTTAGCATTTCCATTTTTAAAAACAATGTTTTTCAGAATAATTGTTGGGGTAATGTAATCTGAATAATATGATATGAATTTAAATATACGTGATGTGCTGTTTGCGTCCAGTATATGTCCTTTGCCGTCAATGGTTATTGATTTGGAAATAGTTATTTCGTTTTCAAGTCCTGTGTTAACATAGTTTCTATTCAGTTCTAATGTGCTGTCACCTTTTGTGCTTTTGATTAATTTTTCCAATTCACCAAATGTTCCGTTAACTGGAATTACATTAAATGTTTTATTGAATGTGTAGAAAGTATTGTTTTCAGTGTAGCTTACAGTAACAGTGTATTCTCCTATTTCTAAATTATTTAGTGAAATGTTCATTTCAGATGAATCTAAGGAATAAGTATGGTTCAGTATTCTTATTGATACATTTTTAGCATTTTCATTTGATTTAATGTTGATTAGTGCACTATTTCCAAAAATCACCTCATTAGTTATCATTATGCTGATTGGTCCTCCGTAGAATATTTCCTGTGTGAATTCGTAATCTCTATAATTGTTTTCATATGTAGGCTGGTAATAATAAGGATAGCCGAATTCCGGATGATCAACATAATACCTTATGTAAATTTCTAAATCCTGAATATCAGTTCCGTTGAATGTCAATGTTAAATTATGATTTCCGTATGTTAATCCTTCTATTTTCACATTTGCTTTTCCGTTTGTGACTTGTTCTGTTGCATATAATGTATCATCAATATAAATGTTTAATGTTCCTTCGGCTTTGTATAGCTCAAAGTTAATATCTCCGTCATTATAAATCACTGTTGGAATTGAAATTCTAGGGGTAATATGGGTGTATATGAAAGTGGACAGATCTCCGTATAATTCATCATGAAATGTTACATAAAATGTGTAATATCCTCCGCTTAATTCCGGAAGGTTAATTTTTCCTTGTCCGTTTGTGTATTCGGTTTCTTCTATGAGAACTTTGTTGTTCCAGGGATCATAGCCACTTCCGGTCACACTTTCATAAAGCTCTACCTTAACGTTTCCGCTTGTGTTTTTTGGCATATTGAATTTGATGTGGCTTCCTGGGCCGATATAATAGTGTTCTGTGAATTCTGGCTCCCATGAATAACTGTGGTATGGATTTGTATAGTTGTAATCCGCGCTGTTGTAAATAATAATGAAATTATTCTCGAATTTGACATTTTCAAGTTTTATATCTGCTTTGCCGTTTTTAAGGGGCATTTCTATTATTGTCTGATTTGTGTCTTTATTTTTAATGGTAATGTTTGCGACACAGGACTCATGACAAGTTATGCTGATATTTATTGAATCTGGTGTGCCATTTATTTTTATTTCGGGTTTAATATCAAATACATATGTTCTGTCAGGTACGGGATAATCATCACCCGTATATTTTAGTGTTGCTTTATAAATTCCCGGTTTATTGTAAAATTGGATTTCTCCATAACCATTTTTTATTTTTGTTTGGTTAAAGACTTTGTTATCAAGATATAATGCTAAATCTCCTTTTGCATCTTCCGGCAAGTTCAAATAACATAAGTCATTGAGATTTATCGATACACATCCTTCTTTTTTTATTGTTTTGGTTTTAGTAAGTGGCAAATAATTTTTATCTCCTTTAAATACGACTTTAAGGGTGTGTGTACCGATTGTTATATTTTCAGGATTAATGAAAAAGTCCATTGGGTCATTTGGATATTTCTCTCGTTCTATATTAAGTTTTTCATTGTCCAAATAAATCTCAATGTTTTTAGTATTGGTTTGTGGAGTTGTAATCCTTATGGGATAATCGTCGGCTCCGTATGTTAATGTATTGCTGGAAATATATATGTCAAATGCTTTTTTACTTTCTAATATGTTATTATCTTCAAGCTGTAATTTTTCTTCATTTGCAGATTGCAATTGTGGTTCATTTTCATAATTTATTGAATCTGAATCATTTGTTTCTATATCTAAAATGGCATTTTCTATTGTTTGATAATTATCTGTTTCAATGTCATTGATGATTGTTTCATCACCATCAGTAATATTCTGTGCTGCTGAAACTGCGCCCATTGAAATAACTGCTATTATTAAAATAGAAAAAATTAAATGTTTTTTCAATTTCAAATCTCCTTTTTTTAACTTAATATGTATATATTTTAAACATTATTATATACATTTATCTTTTATAGATTTAAAAAAAGAATTTTTGAATTATATTGGTTTAGGATTCATTAATGTAGTATTTAACAATGAATATGAAAAATATCGATTTTTATTTTCTTATAAATTGTTTTACTCATTATGTGGTGTTATTAAAGTTCTAATATTATTGACAAACCTTTAAATAAAAAATAAAAAATTTGGAATAATCCAAATTATTTGATTGTAATTTTTGCGGTTTTCTTAACTGCATTATATTTTTTGTCTCCTGCAAATTTGGCAGTGTATTTGTAAGTTCCTTTTTTGGTTAATTTTACATTTATGCTAACCTGGCCCTTTGAATTGGTGGTTGCCTTATATGTTTTTTTATTAATAGTCAAAGTAACTTTTTTCTTAGAAACTGCCTTGCCTTCAGGTATTTTAAGAGTTACAACAACTTTTTTAGTTTTTGCAGATTTTTTAAATGATTTATTTGGTGCAGTCAGTACAGTTTTTTGTTTAGTTACTTTTACAGTAATTTTTTTGGATGAAGCAGTGTTATACTTATCTTTAGCAAATTTAACTGTGCATGAGTAACTTTTAATTGCTGATAATTTTAATTTAACTGTGGCTTGACCTTTTGAATTGGTTGTTGCTTTATAAGTTTTACCATTAACTGTAAATGTGATGCTTTTTCCTGAAATCACGTTTCCTTTTGAGTTTTTAAGAGTGGCAGTTAATGATTTTGTACTTGCAAATCCGTAACTTTTGGATGAAACTGCTAATGTGGTTTTCTCCACAATTCCTTTATTGTCCTGAACACTGATTGCATTTCCGTATGTTACAACAGACATGTCTGAGTATTTTGTAAATGAATTGTCTGCGATTCTGGAATTGTCTCCTTCCCAAATAAAAACATCTGTTCCTTTAGTTGCAGTATTGCCTTTAAATGAATTGAGGGATATTGTTGCAGTGTCGCCGTCAACTCTTAAAGCACCGGCATTTGATTTTGCTCGGTTTGATGTAAAATCGTTATTGGTGATTGTTGCATCTGATCCGATAACATACACAGAACCGCTATGGGTTGCGGCAACATTTTTAGTAAATTGGTTATTTGAGATAACTGCTTTGTTTCCGCTGAGTTGTATAGCTCCTGCAAATGTGCCTGATGTGAGATTTTTAAATCCGTTGTTGTCGATTATTGCTGAATTTCCGCTTAAATAAATAGCTCCGGCCCCATTTCCGGCATATGCATTGGAAATACCATTGGATAATATGTTTACATTATTTCCTTCGCTGTAAATCACTCCGCCTTTGCCTTTGGCATGGGTATTGCTAATTTCATTGTCAGAAATGGTATTTTCATCTCCTTTAATGTAAATTGCTCCTCCGGATGAACCTGTAGCTTTATTGTTGTTGAACAAATTGTTGGAGACGGAAATTTCAGATCCCACTAGGTATAATGCCCCTCCGGTATTTTGACATGTTGTATTTATGAAGCTATTTCCATCAATATTTGTTTTTTCTCCATTGATTTGAACTGCACCGCTGTGGCCTTTTGCTGAGGTATTTGTGAAATTATTGTCTTTGACGATAGTGGAGTTACCATTTATATAAATTGCACCCCCACCTGCTCCTGAAGTGGTGTTTGCAAAGTTGTTTCTTATTATTTCATTATCATTACCGTCTATTGCAATTGCGCCACCGTGACGACCGGCATCGGAGTTTATGATATTATTATTGATGATGTATGTTTTGTTTCCAACAATGTTGATTGTTCCTCCAACATTGTCTCCTGCACTGCTTTTATCGAAAATATTATTGGAAATTTCTAATTCATATCCAAACACGTATAATGCTGCTCCGTAGTGAAGTGCAGTACTGTTGTAGAAGTAGTTTTCAGTGATGTAACTTTTACCTGTTGTATCTTTAAGATAAACTCTTATTGCGCCTCCAAGACCTTTAATAGAATTTTCAAAGGTCGCATGATTGTCAATGAAGATGTTGTCTGTAACCTTGAAGTAGCTGGTATTGTAAATGCTTAAAGCACCGCCATAATCTCCATAGTTATTAATGAATGTGTTGTTTATGATTAAATCGTCTTCACTGTGTTGAAGCTCAACAGCTCCGCCACCCATTTCGGCATAGTTGTCTATGAATGTGTTGCCTTTGATTGTAATTCTGTATCCTGTTCCTACCAGAATTCCACCGCCGTTCATTCCTCCAAGTGCCCTGTTTCCAATAAATGTATTATTTATTATTGTATGGTACTGTCCATCTAAAGCAATACCAGCTCCGCTTCCACGGATGGAATTGTTGATGAATTTATTGTTTACAATGGTTGCATTGTCAGCATATACATAAACTGCTCCACCTACGACTTTTCTTGCGTCAGGATTGGATGTTCCGTTAGCATAGTTCTCTATAAATGTGCAGCCTTTAATGATTAAATTATTTCCTCTGCATCCGATTGCACCTTCACTTTCATTACTATAACAATTTTTGAAAGTTATATTTTTTAATATGACATTATCTCCATGGATATATAATACTCTTCCTGAATTTTTTCCGTCTATACTGTGACCATTTCCGTCAAGGGTTATGGTTTTATTAAAATTAATTCCATAATGGCTAAATCCTTCATTATATTCATAATCACAATCTAAACTGATTGTATCTCCTGATTTTGAAGACTTGATTAATTGTTCTAAATCCGTAAATGTTTTAATATTGTCTGATAAAATCTCATTTGAAGAATCTGTAATCTGCAGGGCATTATCGTTGATTTCTAAATTATCATCAGTTATATTATTATCCTCTATAGCGGATACTGATGAAATTGAAAATATGCATAAAATCAACAATAATGCTATAATCTTTAAATTTAATTTCATATTTTCCACCTATTACTTTAATATTATATTATTATTCTATAAAAAGATTTTTTAAGTATGTAATATTGTTTAAAAGGCGGCAATGTTTTTATAATATTTTTAAAAATAAAGGATTTGCAAAAATCAAATTGGATTTCTACAAAGCAAAAAAAAAAAGAAAAAAAACTGTCCAAAGGACAGTTAATTTATTTCACAATAATTTTTCCGGTTTTACTGGATTTGATATATGCACTATCTCCTTTAAATTTAGCAGTGTATTTGAAAGTTCCTTTTTTAGTCAATTTGGTAATTTTAATTGTAGCTTGACCTTTGGAATTAGTTACTGCTTTGAAAGTCTTTTTGTTAACTGTTAAATAAATCCATTTTTTCGCAACAGCTTTTTTAGCTGAAGTTTTAAGGGTAATGACTATTTTTTTAGTTTTAACAGATTTTTTAAAGGTTTTAGTTGGAGTAGTTAACACGGTTTTTTTAGGAATTGCTTTCCATGTTACCTGTTTTGCTTGGGTACTTGATACAAAAGTGTTTTGAGTTAACTTTTGTGAATCTCCAGTTCCAAAAATACTTGGACCGTATTTTGCAGTATTTTTATCAAATGTGTTGGTTTTTATGTTTGCACCTGTACTGAATATTCTGACTGCACCACCCGCACCGGAAGCTGCATTAGCTTGGTTGGAAGTAAAGTTGTTGTTTTCGATGGTTGCTGTATTTCCATCAAGATAAACTGCTCCACCATTTGCTTTAGCAATGTTTTCAACAAATGAATTATCTTTTAAAGTTGCTTTAGTACCGCTGATTTGTACTGCTCCACCAACGGAATCTGCATCATTGTTTTTAAACTCATTGCCGATAATTGTTGCACTTGCACCGGAAGTATAAACTGCTCCACCTCCGTTTCCTGCATGGGAGTTGGAAATGTTGTTGTAATTAATTTTATTTGAACTTCCTTCAATGTATACTGCTCCACCTTTGAATTTAGCGGAACTTGTATCAATTACATTGTAAGAAATGGTATTGCTGCTTCCATCAACATTAAGTGTTCCACCGCTATTTGCAGTGATTTTATTGTTTTTAAATATGTTATTGGAGATTTGGGCACTGGAACCTGCAAGGTATATTGCTCCACCGCCGTTAGCAGCGTTATTGCTGGTAAATTGGTTATTGTTAAATTTGCTTGCAGTGGATGTTGAAGTAATAAAGACTCTCATTGCTCCACCAAGTTCTTTAGCGGTGTTTCCGGTAAATGTGTTGCCTATAACAGTGAATGCTCCTCCTTTGTAAAGGTTAATAGCTCCACCCCAGTATCCGGTATTCTTACTGAATGTGTTGTTTTCAATCAGTTGATTAGAACCTGTTTGAAGTGCTATTGCTCCGCCGTCTTTGGTAGCAACATTGTTTGTGAAGGCATTTCCAATAATCTTATTGTTACTGTTTTCAATAAATATTGCTCCACCAAGTAATTTCTGAGCTTTGTTTCCATCAAAAGTGCTGTCTTGAATTACATTTGCTTTACTTAAACTGTAAATCGCTCCACCACCATTTCCGGCAGTGTTGCCTATGAATTTTGAGTTAATAATTTTAGTGCCGCTGGTTGTTTTTTTGGCATCACTTTTGTAAACGCTGTTGATGTATAGTGCTCCTCCGTAACCGGTATCTTTATTGTCTTTAAAGGTACAGTTGTCAATGACCAAATTAGAAGCTCTTACAAGGATTGCTCCACCACCGTTTGATGATTGCCCATTGGTGAATACGATATTTTTCAAAACAACATTGTCAGCATCTATGAAAAACATTCTTCCTGATTTTTTACCATCTAAACTGTGTCCCATACCATTGATGGTCAATTGCTTGTTGATTTGAATTCCATCGTAACTAAATCCGCTGTTGTACACACAATCGTTTAATAAAATAAGTTCTTGGCCTTCTTCAGCTAAAATAATTTCAGATTTTAAATCAGCAAATGTTTCGGGACTTATTCTTACTTTATTTTCATCAGTTCCATTTTCTCCATTATTGTCAGTCGCTAGATTATTATTTCCATTATCCTCGCCAGATAGTGTTACTGTGTTGCTGTTGTCGATATTTGTCACATTTCCATCTGTTAATATTTCCCCGCTATCGCTTGCAGATACGAATGCAAGAGATATGAAAAATAATACAAGTAATAATGAAATAAACTTAAAATTTAATTTCATTTTTATTTCACCAAAATATTTTTTTTACAGTTAATAAAAATGTGTTTTGTAACTGTTATACATATTTTTTATTTTGATTATATTTAAATTGTATATGGAAATAGTGGTGTTTAAATAAAATAAAAAAAGTTAAAGATTTAATTTTTTCATAATCAAATCTAATTTTGCTTCAAGATTGTCCATCTTGTTTTCTAAATCTTCTACGCTTCCACCCTCAGGTTTTCTTGAAACTAAAAAAGTATCATACCATGGGTCTGAAACCTCATCGAAGTTTGTTCCGCATTCTATTACATTGAAATTAATGTATTTTGCCATTGCTTTCATTGCATCTTCATTAAAGCGGTAACAGTCATAAGGATTTTTATGAACGGGACCTGTACTTGGTACAATCAGGAAGAATAATCCTCCAGGTTTTAATATTCTTTTAACCTCTTCCAGTGTGAGCCAGAAAAATTCAATGTGTTCAAAAGCCTGGCCGGATACAACCAGGTCATATGTTTCATCTTCAATTTCATCCCAATGATAAGGATTTTCAACAACAATGTCAATATTGTTTCCTGCTCTTAAATCAAGACCGTGATATGTCCATTTTTTCTCATTTAAGATTAATCCATAATTATAATCTCCGGTCTTATCAAATGATCCGATATCCAGAATTTTCAAATCCTGTGAAGGATTTAAGTAAGTATCTTTAAAATATTGCATTTTCATAAAAGAACTTCTATGCACTTTATCAATTCCTTAATAATATGTTATTTAATAATTTGATTTATTTACATTAAATAGATTTAGTCAAATAGTCAAATTCCTCAAATGTATTTGAATTCATTATTTTTTCATAAAACAATAAATTTTCATCATTAATTTCATTGCCAACATCAATACTTTCATATATTTCTTTAATTTTTGAAAAATATTCTGCCGTGTATTTTTTATCAATATGATATAATTTAATCTTAAATTCCATTAACGAATAATTCAGAAAGTGACTTTTCATTTCATTTATCAGATTTTCCGATTTGAGGAACTCTTCAATGTCCAGGATTACATCACAGAAAATTAAACTGTGCTTGCTTCCGACATGTTCCTTTTGAAGTGAAAAGTGTTGGGTATTGTTGTAATGATAGAATATATTGTCAGTATATGTTATTTTTTGTGCCAGTGTCATGGTTTTTATGTGAAATTCCACATCATTAAAAATCTTGTATGATGGGAATTTAATGTTATTTTCTCTTAAAAATGAAGATTTATAAAATTTATTCCAGATAACTCCTAAATAACTGTCGAATACCTTTTCTTTAATTTCGCTGTGGTCAAATATTTCGTTTTTAAAGTTTTCATCTAAAAAATTCAATTCTTTGATATTTTCATCGTTATGTATCAATGAGTCAAATAGGACCAGCTCCGCATCACTTCTTTTTGCAAGGCTGTACAGTAATTCACAGGTATTTTCTTCAATCCAGTCATCAGAATCTAGAAACAGGATATATTCTCCTTTTGCTGTTTCAAGACCTTTGTTTCTTGCCTCTCCCGCACCTGAATTTTTTTGTGTGATGAGTTTTAACCTTGAATCCCGTTTACTATATTCATCTATTATATCCTGTGAGTTGTCAGTTGATCCGTCATTGATGCAGATAATTTCCATTTCTTTTAAATTTTGAGTAATTGCGGAATTTAGGGAGTTTATTATTGCATCTCCTGAATTATATACTGGAATTATTACAGAAACTTTAACGTCACTCATTCAAACACCTACTTTTTCATATCAATGATAAAATCATAAACTCTCTTGCAGTTGTTTTTATCATGGAATTCATAGAAATTATCAACTCTTTTTTGATATTTATCTTTCATTTTACAATCATTTAATACATATTCTTTAATAAGTTGAACTAACGAATTTTCATTGTCAATGCTTTCACCAAAACCCATTTTGTCATATTTAAAATAACTTTCAGATAAATCAAAATGGAAATCATCATTTTCCCATTGGTAGTAAACAAGTGGTTTTTTTAAATATGCAAAATCAAAAGTCACTGATGAATAATCTGTAATTAACAATTTTGAATCATTAAATAAGTCTTTATAGGATAATTCTTTATCAAATGTCACATTGCTCAGGTCAAATAAATGAATGCAGTCATAGACATTCGGGTGAGGTTTGAATATGATTTCATAATTATGTTTCTTTAAAAATTCAATCAGTTCTCTGTTGTTTAAAAGGCTATTCCATCTTTTGAAATATTCTGATTCAAGAATTTCTTCATCAGACATAACTCTAATGCTTCTTCTCCATGTTGGAGTCACAACAATCTGGTTAACTTCACGGCCTTTTTCCAATTTGTCATATCTTGGAAGGCCAAGTAGTTTTACAACACTTTCATCGTAATTGTATGGATTTTCAAAAATAGAATTATATTCATCTTTTACTGATGTTACAAATAAATACAGGAATTTATCATACTTATGCAGCCAGGATGAAATGTTATTTAGGATTATTCCATGCTGCAGGAAACAGGTTTTTGCAGAAATCAATCCGTTATAGTACTTTTCAAACCTGCCTGAGAACGGATTCAGCAAATCGTCATCGGGGTGTGATGAAATGATTTTTTCAGCAAAACATACAAGCATCTTATGGGATTGTGAGTGATATTCAATAACATTTCCCAATTCCTTTAATCTGTTGTAATCCTTGGAGTCTTTTTTTATTATGAAATATTTATCAATTCCATCGTTTTGCTTTAAAGCATATCTGTATAGTTCTTCTGCATTATCTCCGGCCGTTTCTGGTCTGTCCATAAATAACCAAATTCGTTTATGTCCGTATTTCGGATAATTTTCAAGATATTTTTTTCTAAATTCAATAATTTCATCAAGACTTGAATCATTTTTAGAAATCAGATAATTGATATTTTCTTCTTCCAAACTTAATAGGTCTCTATAAGTATATGGGATAACTTCAAAGAGATTATCTCTAAATTTAACTAAATAATTTTCCTTTTTAGAATAATAACTTTCCTTTGTAAGTTTTGAGTAATAATTAAATCCGATATCTAAATAAAAGTCAAGCTCTTCGTAAGACACTCTGATTTTTATCAGGGATTCTTCATTAACTTTTAACGGAATTTTGCACTCAAAATTGAATGACGGATTATAAGTGAGGTTTAGATATTTTCTTTCTCTGAAAGGATAATTGTTATATTCTCCTTCATAAACTTCCGCTTTGCTTTCAATGAATGTGTTAACTATTTTTCCGTATAGTTTATTGTAATTATTCACATCGATCAAATCATTTTTAATGAGGTTTTCAATTTCATTAAAATCATAATATTTATCCAAATCAAAATCCGGTTCTTTGATTAAATATTGATTGATTTTTAATCTGTAGTAATCATTTCCGGAATTTATAAGATAACGCTGGATGTTTTTTCCGTCAGTATTCAAATATTCTTTTTTAATGAAAGCTAGCTTGTTGGTGTTAAAATACATTGTCCAGTAATCTAAAAATTCTGTTTTATTGATTTTAATTGCTTGAATTTTCAGCTCTTCAACTTCAAAAAATGATTTTAAAAAGCCTAAGATGTGTAATGTATCATTTTTAACCTCTACGCCATCAATATAAAAAACATGGTAATATAATTGATCGATGTTGTAATTGCTGACTTTTTTTACCACATTGTGTGTGTGGATATTCTTTATAGTTTCCATATCCTGATGTTTGAACAGCAAAATGGATTTTATCAAACTTCTGTCCCTGTGCTTTTGATTTAAAATGATATAATCGTCAATTTCTGATAAAAGTTCCCGTAAAATGGAATATAACTGATTTAATTCATCTTCACTTAACACATCAGAAACGTCACTTATATCAAACATCCATTGGATGTCATACATCACGGTAAACTTGATGAAATCAGGAATGTGTCCGTATTTCTGTTTTGCATAGTCAAACAGTGCCTTAAAGAATAATTTTGATCTGTCAAGATAATATTCTTTCTTTTTAATCGATGAATCTATTGTTGATGTTTTAACATTTCTTTTACGATATAAATATGCCGTATTTGAAACTACTCCGTGCATGCATTTTTCGAGCAGTATCTTATTTACAAAAATTGCATCTTCGGAAACAATAAGTTCTGTGTCAAATTTATGGTTTTTTATTGCTTTTCGCTTAAAAAATGCTGCAGAAGCGGAAAGCTGAATATAACTTGGGTTTTGAGTTAAATCTATTAATTTTGTAGATTCGTATTTGTAATTCAGTATGTGCTCTCCAGTCTGTCGGTCAAAGAATTTCATTGGTATTGACACAACATCCACTGCATTATCATGTTTTTCAAAAAAATCATAAACCAGTTCCAGGGCATTTAATTCCAGTTTGTCATCACTATCCAGAAAATTCAGGTATTTCCCTTTAGCTATCTTCATTCCATTGTTTCTGGCGGTTGCCTGGCCCTGATTTTCCTGACGGATATATTTCACATTTTTCGGATATTTTTCTTTATATTCCAGGCAGATTTCTTTAGAATTGTCAGTACTTCCGTCATCAACTAAAATAAGCTCAATGTTTTCAAAACCAATGCTCTGATTAACAATGCTTTCAATCGCCTCTTTTAAAAACTCATCAGTGTTGTAAACTGCAATGATGATTGAAAATTTAAACGAATCAAAATCAAAAATATTGTTTAACATTAATATCACTTATTTTGCCCTGCATTGAACAACTGTATCTGCTAAAAACGGCCAAGGCTGCTCCTTAACAACTTCAAACTCATATCCTAAATCAAGATTTGCAATCCATGGGATAATTCCAACAAAATCAGAAGCTTTATGGTAAATACTTACTTGAAGTATTGGCTTTTGAGTTTTGATTGTATTTATTGCTCCATTCAGCAGATCCATTTCGGCTCCTTCAACATCAATTGTAATAAGTCCCACATTAAGATCATTTTCATCCACAAATGTGTCTAATGTAATTTCCTCAACGGTTAGGACATTATCATAGTCTCTTATGTTCGGATCGCTTGTAATTCCCTGAACATTGCTTCCGGATAAGAATAATTTTCTGTCTCCGTCATGGTTTCCCAGGGATTTTTTAACCGGAACAATGTTTTCGATATTGTTGTCTTCAATATTTTTAACCAATAAATTATATGATTCGTCAAATGGTTCAAAAGCGTAAACCTTTTTATTAGTCACTTCCGATAATGGTATTGATGTATCTCCAGTAAAAGCACCTGCATCGATAATGTCTTTGTTTTTTAGAAATGTTCTGTCTGCATCACTTAAGCCTAAATCTATAAATGCATGCAGATTATAATCTCCGGTAAATTTGTATCCTGCAATTTCATTTTTTCTTGCGTTATTGATTCGAAAATCAGTAAATCGTTTTTGGTTTTCCAGCTCATGGGTGGAATAAATTGTATCTTTTGTAACCAGATTTACAAATAATGTTCTTAAAAAAATCCATTTATATAGTTTTTTAGATTTGGAATCTAACTTTTCAGTAATTTTGTTAAAGTTATCTTCAAAATCATCATCCATATAAAAATCAACATAGTCCCAGTTGGAAAATGCACCGGAGAGACCATATTTTCTGAAATATTCGTTTTTAAGGGATATGTTTTTTTCAGTTCTTAAATTTTCTATTTCATTTTTCAAATTCTCATTTTCATTTTTCAGTGAATTAATTTCTCTGGTTAATGATTCATTTTTACTTTTGTAATATGCATAAGAATTACTTTTAGATAACATTTTATCTTTAAAACTCATAATTCACCTTCTAAAAATTGACATGATTTTTCTAAGCGGTTTTGTGATTTTCCAGGACTTAGAATTAAAAAGGGTATTAATTTCGGCTTGCAATCTCTGATTTTCCAGTTTCAAATAATTATTTTCTCGAAACATTTCAGAATCGTTTATTTCATCGTAATATGCAAGTAAATTTTTTGATGTAACTCCATTGGCAAGGCGGATACTTTCTGCATTTCCCAACGGAGCATGTGAATCAATATAGTTAAACACGATTTTTATATGGTTCTCTTTATTTTCTATTTTTGGAAACTCGTTGATTTTTTTAATAAAATCAATATACTGGGTGTTGATGTCTCTGTCACTGCAGTTGAATACTATTATCGCTTTGGGGATGTAGTTTTCTTTTTTCATCATTTCAACTACATCAAACCTGTGTTTAAATCTATTCCAAATTTCCTCATCGCTTAAACCTGGAAAACAATATGGTTTCACCCGATTATAACTTACATGATTTTGAAATTCAAGTTGGGGGATATCTGCAAGTGCAGTAGATCCTTTAACCATTGTAGCTAATTGAAGTGAAGTAAAACCTCCCATTGAGCTTCCATAAAAAACCAAATTTTCACGCTTTAAATTTAAGCGGGAGATTAATTTAACAACAATGTCTCCAATATTTCTGAGGATATAATCATCGGTTGTCCCGACTCCCCATGATCCTTTGGATTCAAGGTTCAGGTATCTTGTTGGGTCATTATACCATATTGTTGATGCATCAAAAGTCCAGCTGTGCCTGTGGAAAAACGGTCTTGTGGTGTCATGTGTTGAATCATCAGCCATTGCTCCGGCCCCCAAACATAAAATTTTATCAGTATTTGTTTTAAAATGGACTAAAAATTCATATTTGGTATTTTTAAAGTTAACGCATAATCCGAAACGATAATCTACTGGAGGTTCAAATGTGGATAATTCGTCATAATTGATTTCAATAATATGATTAACTAATTGATACATATTTTAATCTCTGCTATAATTTATTTAAGATATACTCATAAATTCGCTTACAGTTATTTTTGTCATTATATTTATAAAAAGTATCTACTCTATTTTTATAAAGCTCCTTCATCTCGCAGTTGTTTTTAAGGTAGTTCTCGATTAGTTCTATTAATTCCTCTTCTTTTTCAATAACTTCTCCAAAGCCCATTGATTTGTATTTGAAATAACCTTCCTCAAAGTTGTAGTCCTTCGCATACTGGTAGTAAATCATCGGTTTTTTCATATATGAAAAATCAAAAGCTACTGAGGAATAATCTGTGATTAGAAGGTCTGAATTTTTAAATAACTCCTGATAAGTACTGGTGTTGTCTATTGTGACATAATCATTGGTGTCAAACAAATCAATAAATTCATAAACCAGCGGATGAGGTTTAAAAATTATTTTAAAATCATAATTTTTACATATTTCAATTAAATTTTCATTGTTGATTAGGGAATTGATATGCTTGAAGTATTTGGACTCTTTAATGTAGTTTGGAGTCATGTCATGAAGGTCTTCTCTCCATGACGGCATGATAACTATTTGTTTGTGAAGTTCACCTTTCATTTCTAAATTGTCAAATCTTGCAAATCCTAATGTTTGAATGGTTTCAGGCGAGTAATTGTAGCCTTCATCCAAAAAGGAATCTCGCTCAGCATCGGAAACTGTTGTAATCAAACTTAAATTCTTGTCATATTTGTGAAGCCATGATGAAATATTATCTTTCGTAACACCGTGTTGTAAGAAAATTTTGTCAGAATTTATTAAACCGGCATAAGATGTTTCGTTTTTGTTGAAAAATGGATTTAGGATGTTTTCATCAGGATGTGATGAGATAATTTTTTCTGCAAACAGATATAAAATTCTTTGTTTAAATGAATAGAATGGAATAATATTTTTTAAGTTTTTTAATCTTTTAAAATCAGAGGAATCTTCTTGGACTGTAAAATATTTTTCGATATTGTCATTTTGAGCTATTGCATACTTGTATAAATGTTCTGCATTGTCATCCGCATTTTCTTGTCTGTCCATAAACATCCAGATTCTTCTTTTTTTATAAAATGGGTATAACAGTAAATAAATCAATCTAAATGCAATAACTGATGTGTAAAATGATTCCTTTCTTTTAAAAACTCTAAGTAAAATCGGAATTTCAGATTTAATCATTTTTAAATAGTTATATTTCGAAATATAAAATTTATTATCATTAAAGTAAAGAAAATGATTTTTGTTTATGCTGTAATTGCTTAATTGGGATAATCTCGCATGATTTGAAAAATCAACAGGTAATTGTTTAAATGATCTTTCTTTTGAATTTACACCGATAAATCTTGCAGAAATTTCAATAATTGAATTTTCATTGTCTTCAAGAGGAATTTCAAAATCAAAATTATACTGGGATTCCAATGAACAACCTAAGAAACATTTTGATGTATGTTTATAGTGCACTCTTTTTGCAATGTACGAGTCTGTTTTTCTTGTTTTTTTGTTTGTTTTTATTATTTCGATTTTAATATCATTATCTGCGAAAAATGACATTAAAAATCCTGAAATAAATAACTTGTTCTCTTTTATCTCAATAATATCTAACCAGAGTTTATGGTTGTCGAGTTTGTCTATTAATGTGTTTCCGGAATATACTCCTGCAAATTCACCATTGAATTTTGAATGGATATTCTTATAAGTTACAAGTCCGCTTAAATCAACATTAACGACTGCGTATTTTGTAGCTAACATATGGTATCTTATATTTAATTTGTCGTTTCTTAAAGATGTGATGACATCATCATCAAGATAGGATAAAACATCTTGGATATGTAGATATAATTCCTTGATTTCTTTATTTGTTAAAATTTCTGAGATGTTCTCTACGCTGAACATCCACTGGATATCGTATGTGATTAAATATTGGATGAATTTGACAACTTTCCCATATTTTTCAATGGATGCATAAATCAGTGCTTTAAAATAGTTATTTAAACGATTGGTATAAAATCCCTTTTTGGTGGATGATGAATCGATTGTTGATGACTCATCACTTCTTCTGCGGTACCAGTAAATAGCTTCTGTTACTGCACCGTATTTCGGATTTTCCAAAAGCATTTTATTTAACATTAATGTGTCCTCTGAGTTTACAAGGCTTTCAGGGAATCTGTATTTTTCAAACAGTTCCCTTTTAAAAAATGCCGAGGATGCAGAAAGCTGAGGATAATCCCACATTTCGGTTAAATCAATAATTCTGTCCTCTTCAAATTTGTAATTCAGCGGGTGCTGGCCTTCATACTTGTCAAAGAAAAACATTCTTGTTGAAACAAAGTCAATTTCATCGTAGTGTTCTTCAAAAAACTCGTAAACTTTATAAAATGTATTTCCGCTGAATTTATCATCACTGTCAAGGAAATTGATGTATTTTCCATTCGCATATTTCAAACCAAGGTTACGTGCCGCTCCCTGCCCCTGATTTTCCTGGTAGAGGTATATGATATTGTCCGGATACAACTGTTCGTATTTTTTACAGATTTCCTCTGTATTGTCACTGCTTCCGTCATTGACTAAAATAAGCTGAATATTGCTTCCAAATGAAAAGCTCTGCCCAATCACTGATTTAATACATTCATCCAAATATTTTCCAGTGTTGTAGCATGCAATAACAACTGAAAATATTTTATGTTCATCCAATTTTTTAAATTCATCATAATTTTTTGCTTTAAGAATCTTTGAAACCCTAAATTCCACGTCAGATTCCAGATTATCAGCTATCTCTTTGTCTTTTAAAACTTCATTCAAATCCTCTTTAACTAAATTGAAGTAGTTTTTCCTGTATTTAGGTGAGGTTTCACTGAACCTCGCAAGCTGCAGGTGAATAAACCTGTTGGCAAGCAATATTTTGTAATCTTCATAGTTGTTGGTTTTTCTGAAAGTTTCACGAATCTGTTTTGAAATTGGGATGAGGTCCGCATAATCATTTTCTTTTGAAATATCCACAGTAGAGCCTTTTCTGTTGACTCTGTAATAATATAAAAATTCATCAACTATTGAAACCTTTTTTGCTCTTAGATACACATCAAAAAAGAACTTTTCATCTTCAAAAATAAGTCCTTCCGGAAATAATATGTCATTGTCTTTCAGCAGCCTTGTCTTATATAGTTTATTGTATGGAGTAACGGCAATGTTGCAGGTAAACTCTTTAGTGTCCCTGTGTGTAAAAAATTCCTTTTCAAAGTCTCTGAAAACACCGAGCATATAATACCAGACATTGTCCTTAATTTCTCCTGTCTGATTGTCATAGGTGGCAATCTTGCACATTGCAAGGTCCAAATTATTGTCATTTGCTTTTGTGTAGAGTTTTTCAAGCATGTCCGGTTCGATAAAATCATCTGAATCAACAAAGGCAATATATTCTCCTTGAGCTTCTTTTATACCTAAATTTCGGGCTGTGGCCTGACCGCCATTTTCTTTTGTGATGATTTTAACTCTTGAATCATTTTTAGAGTATTCTTCAAGAATCTTTAAGGAACTGTCGGTTGATCCGTCATTAATGCATAAAATTTCAATATCAGTCAATGTTTGCCCACATACACTATCCAAGCACTCTTTAAGATAGTCTTCAACATTGTAAACCGGAATAATAACTGATATTTTATACATTTAAAAAACCTGAATTGATTAAAAGCTAATATAAAATATAAAAAAGATAATATAAAAAATTATTGAAAAAAAAGAATTATTTTAGGGATTGCACTACTTTCAATGCTTCATCAATAACTTGCCACATGTCAAAGTATTTATACATTCCCAAACGTCCGCCGAAGATGACTTTATCCTCTTTTTTGGAAAGTTCAACATATTTGTTGAATAATTCGGAGTTTTTATCATCATTCATAGGATAATATGCTTCCTCACCTTTCACCCAGTTTTTAGGATATTCTCGGGTGATTATTGTTTTCGGAGATTCTGAGCCTTCAAAATGCTTGTGTTCGATTATTCTGGTGTATGGAGTTTCAGCATCAGTGTAGTTGATTACGGCATTTCCCTGATAGTTTTCCAAATCTAAAGTTTCAAACTCAAAGTTAAGGCCTCTGTATTCAAGCTCTCCATAGCAGTAATCATAATATTCATCAATCATTCCGGTAAATATCACTTTATCTGCAATATCGAGCCATTTATCTTTGTCATCAAAGAAATCTGTATTGAGTTTAACTTCAATGCCGTCAAGCATCTTTTCAACGATTTTGGTGTATCCTCCGATAGGGATTCCCTGATACAAATCATTGAAATAATTGTTGTCGTATGTAAATCTCACTGGAAGCCTTTTTATAATGAATGCAGGAAGCTCTGAGCATTTTCTTCCCCACTGCTTTTCAGTATAACCTTTTACGAGCTTTTCGTAAATGTCTTTTCCGATGAGTGATATTGCCTGCTCTTCAAGGTTTTGAGGATTTTCAACTTTTGCTTCTGCTTTTTGCTCTTCAATTTTGGCTTTTGCTTCCTCCGGAGTCTTGACGCCCCACATCTGATAAAATGTGTTCATGTTAAAAGGCAAATTGTATAGTTCGCCTTTATAGTTGGCAACAGGGGAGTTGGTAAACCTGTTGAAGTCTGCAAACTGGTTGATATATTCCCAAACTTCCTTGTTGTTTGTATGGAAGATATGTGCACCATATTTGTGGACATTAATGTTTTCTTTTAATTCAGTATATGCATTTCCAGCAATGTGGTCTCTTTTTTCTATAACTAAACACTTTTTACCAGCTTTGGTCATTTCATGAGCAAATACTGCACCGAAAAGACCTGCACCAACTATCAAATAATCATATTTCATTAAAAACACTCGCTATTTTTACTTTGTTATTGTAAAACGATTTTTACGTTTATTTCTTACAAATAACTTCTGAATAAATTCAAGTCTGTCAGTTGTATTCAAATCTTTCAAGATCTTATCAATCTGGTTCAGATTCAATGTTTCCTGATTAACGAACTCATATATGAATACGTCACTTTTGTAATCTTGAGTATTAAGTGAATCTTCGGAGTTGTGATATCCTAAAAATTCCCTTGTGAAAAAAACGTTGTCTCTTTCAATTCTTGCTGGGTTTCCGACAACTAATGTATTTGAAGGAATTTTGGCATTGTGTGGTAAAAAGGAGTCATTTTCTATTATTGCACCTGAACCAATTTTAACTCCTCTGGAAATATATGCCAGATGGCCAATCCAAACATGGTCTCCTATAAATACACTATTGGCATAATTTATTCTTTGTTTTGTTCGGTTATCATAAATAGGGTGGATATCTGCAGTTCTTATGTTAACTCCACTTGAAAGACTGCATTCTGCTCCGATAATCACATTCTGGCTTTCCTGTATGTTAATGTTGATTGGTGAAGACAGATTTCCTTCCCTGCCAATGAAAAATGTGGAATCGTTGTAAATTACTAATGTGAAAGAATATTGTGTATTTTGAGAGGATGATAAGTATATAATGGAGTTGCTTCCCTCAAATAAAAATTTAGCTCCGTTAAGTTTCACATTGCCTTCACAGTATAGGATATTGTTTTCTCCCTTAAATGTAATTTGAGATTTATGAATTTCCGGATTTCCGGTAACTTTATTTTTTTCCAGTTTTCCAATGTCTTGTGTTGATTTTACTGTTTCCATAATATCATCTAAAAATTATTCATTTAAATCTGCGGATTATTATTTTAAAATTAATTTATTTCTAAGATAATTTTATTTTATTGTAAATTGCTAATAAAAGAATTTTACAGCACATATTTTCTGAGGATGTAATTTCGGAGTATTCACCATGTGGTGGTGGAATTATACTATTTTATATTTAAACTATAATTTTATATTATGTGCTTGTTTTATATTTAAAATTTTACATTATTCCATAAAAAGGTTTTTTTGATGGTATTTGGATTAATTATTTAGAAATTTGATATTGTTAAAGATATATAACTCTAAAAATAATGAGGATATATAGAGATAGTTATTTTTTGGAATCTTCAATAAGATTATATAATTGCGCATTTTTCTTGATAAAATAATATAATTCCTTTTCAATTTCTTCTATTGGGCTTTGATATTTAATTTTATTTTTAGCAGGCACATATTCAATTTCATTAATGTTTGTTGTAGTTGAAAGATATTCACTTTTTGTTTTTCTGCATATTTCTTGAAGGGTTTTACCTTTAACATTTTGAGGATTATCAATTAATTTAATAAAAAATAAATCTAATTTTTCATCATCTTTAATAAATTTTTGGTTTCTAAATTTTAAAAAAAGTTTAGAATGGAATAACTCTTCAAGGTCTTTTTCATTAAGTTTAGCATTTTTTAGTTGAACTCTGAAAAAGTTAAAATGGTTTTTTGTAAAATAAATTTTTCTTAAGGTATCATTAACATTAAATTTTTCAAATAACTCAAAAACTAAATTATATGCAGTTAAAAGTTCATATAAATATTTTTTTGAAGTTTTCTGTGTAACTGATTGATTTTCACTGTCAGTTCTAACACAATACTCAAAAATAATTATTTCATTTAATGATAATACTGATTTAGAATTTAAATAAGTTTCAGTTAAAAATACTAAATCTTGTGCGGGAAGTTTCTCAGGAAATCTTATATTATTATCCAGTAATAGTTCTTTTTTAAATAATTTTGAAGCTAACCCTGGTGGATTAAAATAAATTGAAAGATTATTTTTCGGATTTTCAATCAATGTTTCCTTTGCATCTATCAGTGAATGCCAAATTGCTGTCCAGTCTTCTTTTTTATATCCTCCAACAACAATATCTGCATCTGATTCAATAATTTTACGATATAATATGTCACATGCATTGTCCAGTAAATAGTCATCAGGATCTAAAAATAATAAATAATCTGCAAAAGCAAATTTCATGCCTTCATTGCGAGGTTTTCCAGCAAATCCTGAATTTTTTGATAAATGAAGGGAAATAACATTTTCATAAGTTTCACTGTATCTGTCAATAATTTCACGACTATTATCTGTAGAGCTGTCATCTACAAATATAACTTGTAAATTTGAAAATCCAATAGTTTGTGATAATAAACTATCAAAACATCTTTTCAAATAATTTTCAACATTATAAACAGGTAATATAATTGAAATTTTATACATACAAATCTAATCATGCATTTTTAATAAGTTTTTCAAACTCTTTGTAATCTTCAGAATTTAATGCCGCATTGAATATGGTCAATGATTTTTTATCTAAAATATCAAAGATACCATCTTTTTCATATTCTTCTTTTTTATTTAAACAATCTTCTTTAATCTTTTCAAAGAATTTCTTTTTATAATATTCTGCCGTTTGCAGGAATAAAAGTTTAATAAACATATATTTTCTGGAATAAATTGTAAATTTATAATCATCATAGAAATCATATTTTTTAGCTAAATCTACAATTTGGTTTCTAATCTCCAGAATATCTGGAAATTGGTCGCCTGTTGATTGAGTAATTGAATCAGCTCTTTCCCTTTTGCTTGATAGGAATTTATTATAATAATAAACTCTTTTAGAATTAAATAAAGCTTCAATTAAATAAATATTGTCTTCAAAGATAAGTTTTTCCGGAAATCTGATATCTTTAACAGCATCTCTTCTAAAAAAGCTTGATTGCATATTTGGAGATAATGTATATACATCAGATCCAATTGTTTTATAATCAAAAATTTTATCGCCCAATTCCTGTAGGAATGCTGGTTTGACCCTTTGATATAAGGCTTTTTCTTTTCCGGTTTCATCTTCAAATGTCATCAAATTAAATTTCAACATATCCAAATCCTTGAACTCTGCTTGTTGGTACATTTCTTTAAGGCCGTTAATTTCAATAATATCATCAGAATCGATGAAATAGATGTATTTTCCTTGTGCAATGTCTAAACCTGTGTTTCTTGCACCACCAGGGCCCTTGTTGTATTGGGTTATAATTTTTATTCTTGAATCTTTTTTGGAATATTCTTTAAGTATGTCCAGTGATGAGTCATAAGATCCGTCATTTATGCAAATAATCTCTATATCTTTTAGAGTTTGATTAATAACACTATCCAAACATTCTTCAAGATATTTTTCAACATTATAAATTGGTATAATTACGGAAACTTTCAACTGATAGTTATTGAAACAATAAATTGTATATTCGTTTTCATCCTCTGAAATCACACGTTTATATTGTGATCCATTAAATATTATGTTAGTTTTATCGTTGGTTTCATTGAATGCAAATTTATTCACAATATCCTCTTTAATGCCTACATTTTTTTCAAGGTAGCTTGAATGCAGTAATGCATCGCATATGAAATCGGAATCTAAATTATAATCTGCAAAAACAAAGTATTCATTTTCATTAAACTCCAAATCGTTCAGGTGTGATTTTAGGATTGTGTTTGGTAAATATAACTTGTCTTCGCTTGTAATAATCATCATTTCTTTATAGGGATATTTAATTGAATGAAAATGGTTATAGATAACATCTAATTCAGTTAATTCATTTAATTCATAAAACAAAAAGACATGTTTTAGATGTGGGATGTATTTAAAGTTAACTGTGTCAAGAATTTGCCGGAATCTATTTTCATAAGTGTGATTTTTCAAAACATTGTGCATATTTTGATTTTTAATTTTGTTGAAATCTTTTTCGGTAAAATCGATGTTGTCTCTGTTAAAGTAGTAAATGTTGTTATTAAACAAATCAAATAATGTCTTGGAATATTCTGTAAATATTAATCTATTTGAAGACATCAATTCAAAAATTTCATGGATGCACAATTCATTATTTTCTAAACTTGGGCATTCTACCAGTTCTTCAGTGATGGTCTGCATATTTTTTAAATTGTCCTCTCGGTTATAAGTTATATACCTCGGAGAAGCTTTTAAGTTAGGAAATCTATATAAATCAAATTTATTTTGAATTTTAGTCATTGCGTTGGATACCAATTCATGATTTTTAGAATTATCTGTAATTAAGTTTTTATGGCTTGTTAAAGGATTAAACGTCCTTGGTTGAGTTGCAAACATTAAATAATTAACATTTTCATGCCCTTTGCTTTCATAAAATGGAATATTCTTTTTATAAGATGAAAAAATATAATCAAAATTTAATGTATTTTCATCAAATTCTTTTTGTTTATTCTCCCAGATAACTGTTGGAACATTATTTTTTTTAAAACAGTTTAAAATTTCGTTTATATCTATTTCTTCATTATTTGCAGTGGTGTATAAAAATAAATCAGGTTTATTGTTTTTAATTTGATCTAACCAGTTATTTGAATTTAATCTTATTAAGTTGCATTCAAATTTATAGGATTCATAAGTATAATCGTCACAAAATGCTGCAATTTTGATGTCCTTTTGTTTTGGGATGTTTTCACCATAGATATATGAAATTGCATTCTCATATTTTTCTTGAAAAATATATTCGAATAATGGTGATTTTTCAACGTATTTCAAATCATTATTTTGGTAGTATAACTTGAATAACGGTTTTGAATATTCAAACAATTCCAGAAGGTCGTTTATGGGTAAATTACTTGTAGAAATGATATCTATAAAATAGTTCAAGTTATCAAAAATCAGATATCTGTTAAAGACATCTGTTTTTTCATGTTTTTGTGAACTGTAATACATTTCATAAAAATTGTTCAATATTCCTTTAATCTGTTCTTTAGAAAACTTCTGGTTTGATTTTTCGGGTTTTATTAATTTTTTATTTATTATTTTAATTTTTGATGTTTTAAAAATTGCATTGGTTAAAAAAGCTAAATAAGAATCATATGCATCTTCTGGAAATCTAATCTGATTTTCTGTGATAAATGATTTTTTAAAAAGTTTATCGCTAATATTTAGATTGCTGAATAATTGCCCATAATCATTTTTTAAATATTTCCTATCTGTTAAAACATTTAAAACTCCACTAATGATGTCATCATTGTCTTTTAATGTTTCTTTATATAATGTCTCACATAAATTATCCATAATGGCATCATAGGGATTTAAAAACATCAGATAATCACTTGAGGCATGTTTTATTCCTATGTTGTATAATTGGCCATTAAATGTATCTTTGTTATTCACATTAATATTTATAATATTTTCATATTTTGATAAGTTGCTCACATATTTTGAATTGGGAGTAATAAATATGATTTGCAGGTTTTCAAAGCCTATAGTCTGATTTAACAATGATTTAAATGTAGCATTGTTCAAATCTTTTTGATTAACAAGAGGTATGATAATTGAAATTTTAAACATGAAAACACCTTTGAAAACATTATTCCTTGTCGCATGTTAAAAGATACTCTAAAAGGTCATCTTTGGATTTTCTATTGTAATATCTTTTATTAAATTTTCGTCTTTCACCAAAACCATTGCAAACATAGTGCAGTTCCGGTGAAAAATATTTAAGCCAAGTACTTTCTTGAATGTCAGGGTTATTGTTGAGATAATATCCAATATTGAAACATTTGCTATTTTTTAAAGCTTTATACAGTTTAAAATTAATTGATAATTCTCTAGGATGAGATTTTAAAATTAGGTATAAATATGATAAAGGAGATAGCAATTTTTTAACCAATGACTGATTTTTAAAATATGATATTTCTAATTTGTTGTTCGATATCTCTTCTTTATAACAGTGTATGCAGTATTCCTTTGAATTTATCTGTTTAATTTGATGAGTATTGTTATTTTTAATATCATTTAATACATTTTGAGTATTTTTTATTTCTGACTCTAAATTGTTATATTTTGTAATTTCTTCATTTGCAATTTTAAGCCGATTATTGACTTGTAAAATATCTGATTTCATATTAGTTATTTCGTTTTTCAAAGAACCGATTTGTTCGTTAGCAGTATTAATCTTAAATTTATAATCTGCTTCTTTGTTCTTTGCCATTGATTTATTTTCTTCCAATTCATTTTTCAAAAAGTTGATTTCATTGTTTGCAGATTTAAGTTGATTTTCTAAGCTATTTATTTCAGTTTCTTTATTAACTAACTTTGACTCAATATTTTTTATCTGTAAATCCTTAACGTTTAATTCACTATTCACACCCATGATTTGGCTGTTTTTGAATTTGATTTGGTTATCTTGGATATGAATTTTATTTTTATATTCTTCCAATATTTTTTTATTAATTGTTTCTCCAGAATTGGATTCCGTAATATCGTAATTGTCTAGATAAGATAAAAGAAGTTGATTTTCAATTAATTTATCTGATAAACCAATATCATTAATTTTTTCATTTTCGCTGTCTCGAAGAGTATTATCTATTCTGATTTTAGAAATTGTATTTTTAGGACATAAAATAGTAATATCTTCAAGGAACTTTAAATCTAGAGTTTGAATATTGGAATTTTCATTTAAAAAATCTTCAATTGCTGTCAAAACTCCATTTTTTGCAGTATTTTCATAACGTGCATGATAATATTCGTCTTCAATAAGGATTTCGTTATTATCATAAGTTATAGGTAATTCTTTTATATATTCCTGCCTGAATTCTTGTGGAATACTTTCAGGATTTACATAAGAGTCTCTTCTTTTGTGAGGGAATGTATTATTACATATGAAAACAATTGGAAATTCATCATTTGCTTTCTTAATAAGATTTAACTCGTTGTAAACTGTAAACCAATTAGGATCATCATCTATGAAAATTGCTTCGTAGTCAACTTGAAATTTGAGAACATCAAGGGGATTTCCATTAATTATTTTAAATTTAGGATGGGTTCTATTCGTATTTATTGCAATAAATTCTGCATCAAATTTTATAATTTCATTTACTAAATTTTCATCTATTTGTCCTGCGAGTATTATTTTTTTAACTTTGAAATTCTTTAGTAAATTAGGAATCATGCTTAATTTATAAAAATTTAACATGTTTATTCCCTCCTCTTAAATGAATTAATGGTTTTATCTTTCTCAGTTATAATTTCTTTGAGAAGTTCAATTTCTTTTTGCATTGATTCGAAATTGGTGTCATTATTTTCAATAGTTGATTTTAAAATGTTTATTTCTTGTTTTAGTTGGTTGTTCTTGTCTTCTTTTTTGTTTATTTCTTGTTTTAGTTGGTTGTTCTTGTCTTCTTTTTTGTTTATTTCTTGTTTTAGTTGGTTGTTTTGTTCTGTTAGTGTTTGGTTTATTTTTGTTTTTTCAACTATTTCATGTTGCAGGTTTGTTTTTTCTTCTAATAAACTATTTAAATTAATTTCTTTTGAATTGAATTCAGATTTTATTTTTTTAATATTTGATTCATAATTAATTGTTTTAGTATTAAAGTCAGCAATTAATGTTTGAATTTTAGAGTCTTTATCTGTAATTAATTGGGTCAAGTCATTATTTTTAGTTGTTAACATGTTGTTTTTTGTTGTTAGTTCGTTGAGTTTTTGGTTTAGTGTTTCTGTTTCTGTTTTTTTGTTGGTTAGTTCGGTGTTTAGGTTGTTGTTTTTTGTTGTTAGTTCGTTGAGTTTTTGGTTTAGTGTTTCTGTTTCTGTTTTTTTGTTGGTTAGTTCGGTGTTTAGGTTGTTGTTTTTTGTTGTTA